>CAYRDO010000164.1:0-9391 GCA_964422985.1 uncultured Rhodohalobacter sp.
GAGAAATCGTCCTCCATCTCTTCCAGCGTGGTTTGAATGCGTCCCATCATCCACTTATCGGCCAGATTATTTGGGTCGATTTTAGTGGTTGGAGTATAGGTCTCGTCCTCATCCATATTCATGGTGAGAAACCGAAACGCATTCCAGATTTTGTTGGAGAAATTTCTTCCCTGCTCGCAAAGGCTTATATCAAACAAGAGGTCGTTACCGGCGGGCGATGAAAAGAGCATTCCAACCCGGGTTCCGTCGGCTCCGTACTGATCAATAAGATCCAATGGATCCGGAGAATTACCGAGCGATTTCGACATCTTTCGTCGCTTCTCATCCCGAACAATTCCGTGATAGTACACATTGCTAAACGGTTTCTCTCCCGCAAAAGCATACCCGGCCATGATCATCCGTGCAACCCAGAAAAACATAATTTCAGGGGCGGTAACCAAATCCTGTGTGGGATAATAATAGTCTAATTCTTTATTTGGCTCCTTGTTTTTGATGAAATCAGGATCAAAAACAGACATCGGCCATAGCCATGAGGAGAACCACGTATCCAGAACATCTTCATCCTGGCGGATATTATCCTCTGTCAACTCTTTCCCTGATTTTTCCTTCGCCTTTTCAAGAGCTTCTTCTTTGGTTTTGGCGATTACATAATCATCTTCGCCATCCCCAAAATACCAGGCCGGGATCTGATGTCCCCACCACAACTGACGTGAAATACACCAGTCACGAATGTTTTCCATCCAGTGCTTGTAGCTGTTCTTGAATTTTGCGGGATGAAACTGAACCTCATCATTTACCACATTTTCGAGAGCCGGTTTGCTGAGTTCATCCATCTTGCAAAACCATTGAAGTGAGAGGCGAGGCTCAATCACGGCATCCGTTCGTTCGGAATACCCAACCTTGTTTGCCATCTCTTCAACCTTCACCAGCAATCCTTGTTCTTCAAGATCTTTGATGATCAGTTTTCGAGCTTTAAATCGGTCCTCGCCAATGTAGTGTCCGGCATTTTCAGACAGGGTTCCATTCGGATTCAGCATATCGATGATGTCCAGATCGTGTTTCTGACCAATCTCATAGTCATTTTGATCGTGGGCCGGAGTGATTTTCAGGCAACCGGTTCCGAATTCGGGATCCACATATTCATCGGCAATTACTTTTACTTCCCGATTCACAACCGGAATAATAACCGTCTTGCCAATCAGGTCTTGATATCGTTCATCATCGGGATTCACACAAACGGCCGTATCCGCCAAAATGGTTTCGGGCCTCGTTGTGGCGATCGTTACAAATTCATTGGAATCTTTGATGGGATATTTTACATGATAAAGCTTGGACTGAACCTCTTTGTGAATGACTTCCTCATCGCTGAGTGCAGTCTGTGCTTCAGGATCCCAGTTCACCATCCGAAGTCCGCGATAGATGTATCCGCGATCATACAGTTCAATAAAACAATCGATGACCATATCATAGAGATCATCGTCCAGAGTAAACGTTGTGCGTTGCCAATCACAGGAAGCGCCGAGTTTACGAAGCTGTTGGAGAATGATGCCGCCGTGTTTATCGGTCCATTCCCAGGCATGTTCCAGAAACTCTTCACGAGTTAAATCTTTTTTTGTGATTCCCTCTTTCCGAAGTTTTTGAACCACTTTTGCTTCGGTTGAAATAGAGGCGTGATCAGTTCCCGGAACCCAGCAAGCATTTTTTCCAAGCATACGGGCGCGGCGTACCAATACATCCTGAATGGTATTGTTAAGCATATGGCCCATGTGCAAAATACCGGTCACATTAGGCGGGGGGATGACAACAGTATACGATTCACGGTCATCCGGTTCTGAATGGAAATATTCGTTCCTTTCCCAATAGTCGTACCACTTTTCTTCTGTGGCAGATGGATCGTAATGCTTAGGTATATCTTCTGTTTTACTCATAAAAAGATTAAAAGTGATTTAACCGCAAAGAGCGCAGAGAGACGCTAAGATTATTCTCCGCGTTCCCCTGCGCCCTCAGCGGTTTCAAGAAAAAAATTATTTTACTCGAACTAATCGTACTCCGAAGTGTCCGTCGCAGTCGTGGACGTGCGGCAGTGTTTGATAAGCTAAGCCGTCTTCAGCAAGTACGCTTTCCGGCAGAAAGTCATCGAGTGGTTCGAGTTCGAAGTTGTCATACTTGTCGAGGAACTTCTGGATCTGCTCCCAGTTTTCTTCCGGCTCGATAGAGCAGGTGCTGTAAATTAAACGTCCGTCTCGTTTTACGTGGTTGGCTGCTTCATCCAACAACTCTTCCTGCAGTTTGATGCAATCCTCAAGATCCTGTT
The DNA here is from genome assembly GCA_964422985.1 of uncultured Rhodohalobacter sp. Classification (GTDB taxonomy): domain Bacteria; phylum Bacteroidota; class Rhodothermia; order Balneolales; family Balneolaceae; genus Rhodohalobacter. The sequence continues at coordinate 2,315 of CAYRDO010000164.1, forward strand.
CCGTTCGCTTCCAACGGAGATCCGCCCGTTTGCTCAGCACACCTGTTCCGGTGCATGGTGCATCCAACAGAACACCGTCGGCCAATCTCAGGTCGAGATCTCTGGCGTCGGCTCTTCGGATTTTGATGTTTTCAGCATGGTAGTCCATCGCGCTTCTGGCAAGCAGTTCCAATCGGTCAGAATTAATATCAATAGCTGTGATCGATCCCTCGCCTTGCATCATATCCGCCATCACGATGCTTTTTGTTCCTGGGGCAGCGCAGATATCAAAAATATTTTCACCGGGCATCGGTTCCACAATTGTTGGGGCGAAGCCAGCAGCAATATCTTGTACAAGGCATATTCCCTTTTTAATCAAATCTTTAGAAATAAATGGCGCTACAGAATCAACCTTAAAATAGCCGGGCAGCCAGTCACTCTCTTTATATGGGATGTCCAGCTTGTCCATCCTCAGTTTAAAATTCTGTGTTTTTGTGCGGAGATTATTTACACGCACATAATAGTGAGGCCGTTGATTGTTTGCCTGCATTAATTGGAAAGCTTCGCGTTCACCAAAACGCTTAACCCAACGTTTTACCATCCATTCGGGATGCGAAAACGTCGTTGCAACCAACTTGGTTCTGTCTTTGAAGGCAGGTTTTGGTAAGTTATCAAGGTCTCGCTGAATATTGCGAAGAATAGCATTCACCAGATCTCCGGATTTAGATCCCAGATTGTACTTGGCAATTTCAACAGCTTCATTAATGGATGCGTAATCCGGAGTGCCGCTCATAAAAGCCAGCTCATACAGGCCAAGGCGTAAAATATTCTTTAGAAGAGCTTTCATCTCTTCTACTTGAATACTTGAAAATTCGTTGATTATAAAATCGAGGTAGCTTCTTCGTCTTAGTATATTCTGCACATACTCCCGGACTTGAGCTCGTTCTCGGGGCTCTAATTGATTTGCTTCTGAATAGTCAAGAATGCCATCTTCATCAAATGTTAATAGTAGATCAATACTAACCGATCGTGCAGTAGCTTCAGTTTCCAATTATGTCTTTAATTTTTAAATGTTTGAATTCGCTCGAAAATCAGCTTATTTGAAGCTAAATTTTAAAAAATAAAACAGTTCTAAATATAGAGGTTTGATCGTCTTTTTGCTAATCGCTCATAAGAATATCTAACCGGGTTTTTAAGACTTGGTTGAGACTTGTATCGTCTGATTTTTCAATCACTCAAACACTCTATAAGTGGTGAATGAAAACAAATTAGTAAGTAGTAAAAGACTATCGACCCGTTTTCTGCCATAATCTCTATTTCTCATCTGCAGAACAGATAAAACCGGGGCAGATTTTTTGATTTTTGAAATAGAAAGAGGTAACTTTTAAAGCTGTCATGAGTGACGTATTTCGTGACAAAAAACTCAAGAAATTCGAAATTATCTATCCCGGCTGATTAGCCGAAAAACAACTAATTGAATGAATAAAGGAACCGTAGCACAAGTTATTGGACCGGTTGTCGACGTTGATTTCGACCACGGTCAACTCCCCAAAATTTTAAACGCCCTATATATTGATAGAGAAGACGGCACAAAACTTTACCTTGAGGTTGCTCAGCACCTGGGTGAAGACAGGGTGCGAACCATTGCAATGGATTCCACAGATGGTCTTGTGAGAAACTCCGAAGTTATTGATACCGGAGATTCTATTTCAATGCCTGTTGGCGAAGATATACGTGGTAGACTTTTTAATGTTGTTGGTGAAGCAATTGACGGAATTGATGCTCCGGAAGGAAAGCGCTCGTACCCCATTCACCGCGACGCCCCGGCTTTTGAAGATTTGGCAACCAGTAGTGAAATACTGGAAACCGGAATTAAGGTAATCGACCTTCTCTGTCCATATGCTAAGGGCGGAAAAATTGGGTTGTTCGGTGGTGCCGGTGTTGGTAAAACGGTTTTGATCCAAGAATTGATTAATAACATTGCGAAGCAGCATGGTGGTTTATCGGTATTTGCCGGTGTTGGCGAGCGTACCCGTGAAGGGAACGACTTGCTTCGCGAGTTCATTGAATCGGGTGTAATTAATTACGGTGATGACTTTAAGAAATCAATGGAAGAAGGAGAATGGGACCTTTCTAAAGTTGACAAGGATGTTTTAAAAACTTCTCAGGCAACTCTTGTGTTTGGTCAGATGAACGAACCACCGGGAGCACGTGCGCGAGTAGCACTTTCCGGATTGACAGTTGCCGAGTATTTCCGTGATGAAGTTTCCCGGGATATTCTTCTCTTTATTGACAACATTTTCCGATTTACACAGGCCGGTTCCGAGGTGTCTGCACTTCTGGGACGTATGCCGTCTGCTGTAGGTTATCAGCCAACTCTTGCTACCGAGATGGGGGATCTGCAGGAGCGAATTACATCAACTAAAAAAGGTTCAATTACCTCGGTTCAGGCGATTTATGTACCTGCCGATGACTTGACCGACCCTGCTCCGGCAACAACATTCTCTCACTTGGATGCTACAACCGTATTGAGTCGCGCTCTCACACAGATCGGTATCTATCCGGCTGTGGATCCGCTGGATTCATCTTCCCGAATTCTGGATCCGAAAGTTGTGGGCGAAGATCATTACGACACTGCGCAGGAAGTGAAGCAGATTCTGCAGCAGTACAAAGACTTGCAGGACATTATTGCCATTCTCGGTATGGACGAACTTTCTGACGAAGATAAACTGGTTGTATCGCGGGCACGTCGTGTTCAGCGATTCCTGAGTCAGCCATTTTTCGTGGCTGAGCAGTTTACAGGTCAGTCTGGTGAGTATGTGAAAATAGAAGATACCATTAAAGGATTTAAGATGATCCTTGAAGGGGAGCTCGATGATCTTCCTGAAAACGCCTTCCATCTGGTTGGTACGATTGAGCAGGCTCAGGAGAAAGGTGAACGAATTCTTGCTGAAGCAGAAGCTGAAGCCTAAAAAGGAGCGAACCATTGGCACATACCTATCAAGCACAATTGTTAACGCCTGAGGGATCTCGTTTTAAGGGGCAGGTAGTGAGCGTTCGCGTCCCCGGAAGTAACGGCGATTTCCAGATGCTCTATAATCACGCTCCTATTGTTTCCTCTCTTACGATTGGAAAGATATCCATCAAACCGGAGGGGAAAAGTGAACTCATATTTGCAGTGAGTGGTGGTTTCGTTGAGATGAGCGATAACCAATTGACGATTCTCGCCGAAAAGGCTGAAAAATCAACGGAGATTGATAAGGAAGAAGCTTCAAAGATTCGGGATGATATTAAAGAAAAACTCGAATCGCTCGATTATAGAAGCGAGGAAGTTGAAACCGAGTTGGCAATCGCCGAGAATCGACTGAAGATTGCCGAAGGTTAAAAAATGTATTTTTTAAAGCCTGTATCTGATTTGATACAGGCTTTTTTTATTTTAGAGAGTCTGCTTTCTAGGGGTATTTTGATAAGTAAAGAGAGGCCTATTCAAATTTATTAAGAGTAGAAACTGATTTTCTTTTTTTCTCGTACTGCTCAGACTTTAACTATTTAAACACCAACCAAAATAACAGAACCGTTATGACTTTATTCACGCGGAATGGATTGCGTTTGATTATCGGCTTTATACTTCTTCTGTCGATATCCGCCTGTGCAAGCACAAAAAATGCAAGTGATGGCAATGCTTCAGAATCAAAAAAAGAGAAAAAATCTGAGTTTGAAAAAGCCGTTGAGAAATCAAAAGTGTATGAAGGTCTCTTTACTGTTTACCAGGATACCACCAATGGCTCAACAAAACTGGAAATCAAGAAAGATCAGCTCGACAAAGAGTTTATCTACTTTGGCATGTCGAATGACGGCGTTTTAGAAGCCAGTCATTTCCGGGGAATGTTCCGCGATAACAAAATTATAAAAGTTCGAAAGTATTTCGACAAGATTGAGTTTGTTCATGTGAATAACAGTTTCTATTTCGATGAAGACAGCCCTTTAAGCCGTGCATCTGCAGCGAATATTTCTGATGCCGTGCTGTTTTCAGCAAAAATTGATGTGAACGATGAAGAGAATGAAAGATTCCTGATTAGTGCGGATCCGCTATTTCTGTCTGAGAGTCTGCATCAAATCAAACCAAGCCCAAATCCGCGATCACGACCGGGCGAATTCTCTCTTGGTCGATTGAGCAGCGATAAGAACAAATATTCTGAGATTCGAAGCTATCCTGAAAATACAGATGTCATCGTAGAATATGTGTACGAATCCCCCTACGTAACAGGTTCAACGAGTGATGCAGTGACGGATGGTCGTTCCGTTTCGGTTCAATTTCAACATACGTTTATTGAGATGCCGGAAAATGACTATGAACCTCGCTTCGATGACCCGAGAGTTGGTTTCTTTATCACACAAAAAGATGATCAGGTTTCAACAAGTCCCACTCCATATTATGATATGATTCAACGATGGAACCTGGTGAAGAAGGATCCGGATGCTGAACTCTCGGAACCGGTAGAACCAATCGTTTGGTGGATTGAAAACACAACACCCACCGGATTCAGAGAAACCATCAAAAATGCAACTCTCGCATGGAATGAAGCTTTTGAAAAAGCAGGATTTGAAAACGCTATCCAGGTAAACGTTCAACCCGATTCTGCAGATTGGGATGCCGGTGATATCCGTTACAATGTTTTGCGCTGGACATCTTCCCCAAATCCTCCTTTTGGTGGATATGGACCGAGCTTTGTGAACCCAAAAACCGGTGAAATTTTGGGCGCGGATATTATGCTGGAATGGGCAGCTTTCCGAAGTTATACATCGGCCGATGATCTTTTTAACGGTTCATTTAATACCTCTTTTGAGCTGAATGAAGCGATGGATCCAAAGTATTGCAATATCAGCAGGTATATGAGTGAGGACAGACAGTTTGCCACAAGCGCTATCTTAATTATGGATGAAGATGGCGAAGAAGATCTTGAAGGCCTTCAGAAAGAAGCAATGACCCGACTCATCCTTCATGAAGTAGGGCACACATTGGGTTTAAACCATAATATGCAGGCAAGTTCCATTCATTCTCCGGAAGAAGTTTACAATTCTGAGCTTGCTGAAGGAATGAGTTTAAGTGGTTCGGTAATGGATTATCATTCCATCAATGTGAATCCCAACCGGGATGAGCAGGGACAATATTACGATCTCAAGCCCGGCCCCTATGATGTTTGGGCGATTGAGTTTGGATATTCCCAGGCTTTGGATGATCCTGAAGCCGAAGAGGAACGTCTCGAAAAGATTCTTTCCCGATCAACCGAACCGGAGTTAGCCTTTGGCAATGATGCGGATGATATGCGTTCGTCAGGAAATGGAATTGATCCAAGGGTAATGATCCGGGATATGTCTAGCGATCCGGTAGGATATTCAGCGGAACGTATTGAGCTAAGCGATAATTTACTGGACGGATTGGTTGAAAAGTTTGGAACTCGTGAAGGTCAGTCGTACCAGGAACTTCGCAATGCATTTGTCTCAATTATGGGACACAGAGGAACGCAAACAACCATTATCTCGCGACAGATTGGAGGTGTTTACAGAGATCGTGCGTTTATCGGACAGGAGGGAGGTTCTCAGCCATACACCCCTGTTCCGGCAGAAGAACAAAGACAGGCGATGAGTTATTTGTCTGAATACTTATTCGCTCCGGATGCTTTCGATCAATCCCACGACGTGTACAAATATCTCCAGGCGCAGCGACGGGGATACAACTTCTTTGGGGATACGGAAGATCCCAAAGTACACGATATGGTATTGGAAATGCAGTTAAGTGCGATTATCCACATTCTTCACCCAAGTACAATGAAGAGACTGACGGATTCGCGAACCTATGGAAATACCTATGCTGCGGCGGATGTTGTGCGAGATTTAACCAGCGCCATTTTTGATGCGGATGCGAAAGGCAATGTGAATACCTTCAGACAAAATGCCCAGGTAGAGTATGTAAAAGTGCTCACTGCAGTGTTAGAGAGTGATCAGCATGATAATCTGGCCAAATCTGCGGCCGTTCACAATATGCAATACATTCGCGGGTTGATGGAAAACAAAAGCAGCGTTAACAACGAAACAAGAGCACATGCCGCTCATGTTACCTACCTGATTGACGAAGCGCTGGAGTCGTAATCTCCTCCTCAGGTTCTAAATTTTTTATAAGCCACTTTGGAGTTTTCTGAAGTGGCTTTTTTTTATTGCCAGTATTTCTTGAGTCAAAAAATTGTAAGGGAAATGGTTTTTCCGGTTCATACAAAGAGGTAGATCATAATCAGCGCTAAATATGGCTAAAGCCACTACTTTTTCGGAATCAATGCCCGTTGGTTAAAACCAACGGTAATAAAAGCTTTGGTTACTACTTTTTTAAAACAGTCAATCTACTCTTAGCTGAAGTAAAGAGATTACTTCTATGACTTATACTGAGTTTTTAGAAATGTATTACCGTCTGCTTTAGCTGACGGATAAAAAAGAGCTATAAAATAAGTGGCTTTAGCCACATTACATCGAAATTAAAATTGAGAATAAAAGAGGAGAGGCAAATACTATGAGCTGGGTAAGAGTTTGGATTCATCTGATTTTCACTACTAAAAATCGAGTACCCTATCTAAATACGAAAGAGATTCGATCCGAAGTATTTAGTCACATCAAAGAAAACGCCAAACAAAAAGATATCCGGCTGGATTGCGCGAACGGGTATGAAGATCACGCGCACTGTTTAATCTCTTTGGGAAAAGAACAAACTATCAGCCAAATCGCTCAACTTATTAAAGGAGAGTCATCTTTTTGGATCAATCAAAGCAAACTACTGAATTCTAAATTTAACTGGCAAGATGATTTCTGGGCAGTCAGTGTAAGCGAAAGCCATTTAGAAGCCGTTCGAAAATATATTGAGTATCAAGAAGAACATCACAAGAAAGTATCTTTTAAAGAGGAGGTGGATGCCTTTTTAAAGAAGTATGGTTGGGAGTTCGAGGGTCTAAAATAGAATTGGCACGAATAAATGGGGCTAAAGCCACTTCTGCTTGTCGGAATTATCACCCGTTGGTTAAAACCAACGGTAATAGATATTTCGATACCGAT
>CAYRDO010000165.1:0-2019 GCA_964422985.1 uncultured Rhodohalobacter sp.
TACCAGTTCTGAGGAAGATCATGGTTCTGAGCTCTTTATCTATTGGGTGGATTCCGGAAAAACAGCTCGCATTTCTCAATTGGAGCGATCACCCGGCGGACTCTCATGGTCACCCGATGGCAGACAGATCGCCTTTTCGATGAAAGTGCCGGAGTCGAATCCCACGCTTGTAACGCCTCCATCAAAACCGGACGGAGCTGAATGGGCCGATGCGCCGAGAGTCACAACTCGTCTGAATTATGAACAGGATGGAGCCGGGTATATCGAGCCCGGATTTTCGCAGCTATTTGTTGTGAATGCAGATGGCGGTGCGGTTCGTCAGCTTACAGATGATGATTATCATCACGACAGTCAACCAGTTTGGACTCCCGATGGCGAACACCTGCTGTTCTCTGCAAATCGCCGGCCGGATTGGGAGCGAAATTATCGAAACTCCGAAATCTATTCGCTTGCTGTGGATAGCGGTGAAATCACCGAATTGACCGACCGAAATGGACCAGATTATTCACCAACCGTTTCTCCGGATGGTGAGACAATTGCCTATCTCGGTTATGAAGATCAGGTTCAAACCTACCAGGTGACCAAACTCTGGCTGATGGATCGCGACGGATCAAACCGGAGAGAAGTTCAAACAGGATTGGATCGATCTATTGCCTCCATTTCCTGGAGTAGTGATGGCGACGGACTCTATTTTATGTATGATGATGAAGGAGTGACAAAAATCGGGTTTACCGATCTGGATGGTGATGTTGAATTAGTTGCAGAAAATGTTGGCGGAACGACAATTGGCCGGCCCTATGGCGGAGGTTCGTATTCTAAGTCGGACGATGATCAGATTGCATTTACGCTGGTATCAACAACTCATCCTGCGGAATTGGCTTTAGTCGAGATGGGCGATGAAGCCGAGCAGATTACAAGCTTGAATGAACCGCTTTTTAGTAACCGGAGTTTGGGTGAAGTGGAAGAGATTTGGTATCAATCCTCTGTGGATGGAAGAGATATACAGGGCTGGATTGTGACGCCGCCAAATTACGATTCGGATCGAGCCTATCCGCTGATTGTTGAAAATCACGGCGGACCGATTTCAAACTACGGCGAGCGATTTTCTGCGGAAGTTCAGCTTTATGCCTCGGCCGGATACGTTGTTTTTTACCCGAACCCGAGAGGAAGTACCGGCTACGGCGAGGAGTTCGGGAATCTGCTCTATCACGATTATCCCGGGGATGATTACCAGGATGTAATGGACGGTGTGGATGTTTTGATTGAGCGTGGAATCACATCTGAAGACAGCCTCTATGTGACGGGCGGTAGTGCCGGTGGAATTATGACGGCATGGATGATCGGCAAGAACGATCGGTTTGAAGCAGCTGCAGTTGTGAAACCGGTCATGAACTGGATCAGCAAAACACTGACAGCCGATAATTATTACGGGTATTCTAATTATCGATATCCGGGTCAGCCCTGGGAAAATTTTGAAGAGTATTGGAGCTTCTCGCCAATTTCGCTTGTTGGAAATGTGGAAACGCCAACCCTGGTGATGGTCGGAACCGAGGATCTCAGAACGCCACCATCCGAAGCGAAACAACTCTACAGCGCTCTGAAAATTCGAGATATTGAAACGGCGTATGTAGAAATTCCCGGAGCCAGCCACTCGATTGCTAACCGCCCCAGCCAGTTGATTACGAAAGTGGATCACGTATTGGCGTGGTTTGAGAAGTATCGGTAAGTATATTTCTTAAGGTCAAAAATTTCAATTAGATAGGAATACGAATGTACAGAAAATCTATCCTGGTTCTCCTCTTTTTAATTCTCAGTCCGATAACATTAGTAATCGGTCAGCAGAATCAAATAACCGGACTTTGGGGTGTGGAGAAGGTTTCGGTAGGCGATCAGGAGATGACACCGGTTGCCAAGTGGTTTCGAATTAACGGAGATGGAATCTTTGAATCCGGGACTGGATGGATGCAAAATTCTGAAGGAACATGGGAGTTTGATGAGCAAAATCAAACCTATACACCG
>CAYRDO010000165.1:2029-9384 GCA_964422985.1 uncultured Rhodohalobacter sp.
GGTGCTTTTTCTGTTCAATTCAAAGGTGAAAAGATGTTCTGGCAGCGCGAAGAGGAGGGGATGGATGTAATTGTGACTCTTTCTCGGCTCAACGAGCTCCCAAAAGCTCCGGCTGATTTGGTTCAGGGATTGTGGGATTTGGAACAGATCCAAGAAGACGGTAGTGATTTCACCGAAGATTTTGATCCCGATAATCGTTTCTATCTATTTATTCGGTGGGATCGAATTTATAACGAGCGAAATGAAGATGGTGAAAGAACCTCAGGTTATTGGCATATGAATGGTCACCGACCGGAAATGACATTGATGAATCATCAGGAAGGAAGCCATCCGGAAACCTGGCATGTTGAAGCGAATGATTCGGAGTTGATACTGAGAGGTTTATCGGATTGGAACCAAAATATCAAAATGTCGTTTCGCAGGCTTCAGAAATTTCCGGAGTGACCGGCTCAACCATCAAACCGTTTTTGAATACGTTACTTTCTGTTGACGGTTTTTCAAGTGCTCATCAAATACCATCGCGATATTTCTCAGAAATAGCCGACCTGTTTCTGTGATATGAAATCCGTTTGGAGTTTGAATAAGAAGTCCGTCTGATTCAAAGCCGGCAAGCTGATCCAGTTCTGAAGAATATTTTTCAGGAATGTTGATGCCGGTTTGTGAGAGGAATTCAGGAAAGTTGACCTCACCTTTACACATAATCTGCATGATGATTTTTTTGCGAATCTTGTCCTCATCTGTCAGAGCGTAGGCTTTTTTGATCGGAAGTTCACCGTCATCCAGCAGGCGGTAATAGTCATCCAGGGTTTTCTCATTTTGATAATACAACCGACCGCTTTGAGAGATACCGGACATCCCCAGGGCGATCATATCCAATTCAGCATGTGTGCTGTATCCCTGGAAATTTCGCTGGAGGGATCCTTCGTGAAGTGCTTTCACCAACTCATCACTTTTCCTGGCAAAATGATCCATTCCTATGTATTGATATCCGTTTTTGCCGAGGTGATCAATCGCCATCACCAACATGCTGAGTTTCTCATTAGTGGATGGGAAGTCCTTCTCTTTTAGAAGTTTTTGAGCGGGCATCACCGATGGAATATGCGCATAGCTGTAAATTGCAAAACGGTCGGGGTTGAGGCTAAGAGCATCATCCAGAGTTTGTCGAAAAGTTTCGGGATTCTGCTTCGGTAGTCCGTAGATCAGGTCGAGGTTAATCTGGTTGATGCCGTGTTTTCGAAGATCACTGACAACTTTTTGGGTCTGATCAAAAGGCTGAATTCTATGAATAGCTTTTTGAACCTCGGGGTCGGTATCCTGTACGCCAAGGGAGGCACGGTTGCAGCCAATCTTCTGAAGTGCAATCACATGTTCTTCCGTGATTCGTCTCGGATCGATCTCAACACTAAATTCAGGGTCCGGATGGATCGTGAAGTATTTCCGAATTAACGATCCCAATTTCATCAACTGATCCGGCGTAAGAAACGTCGGTGTACCACCTCCAAAATGGATCTGTTTCAGGCTTGATTCGGGGTGAATATCATCCGAAACCAGCTTCATCTCTTTTTCAAGATAGTCGAGGTAAGCGTCACCGCGGTCCTGATTTTTTGCGATCACTTTCGTGCATCCGCAATACCAGCAAAGTGAAAAACAGAAGGGTATGTGAATATAGAGTGAGTAGAGAGCCGGTTTTTCCGAACGGATCTGAAATTCTGATTCAAGAATAGAATCATCAAAATCGCTCTGAAATTGAACAGCGGTGGGATACGAGGTGTATCGTGGTCCTGAAACATTGTATTTCTCAATCAACCCAAAGAGTTTGGATTGATTCAAATATTGTTGATTACTCATCGTCATCAAAAAGAATATCGAACCCACCATCTGTGGTGAGGCGAAGGTTTTCAGCCTGTCCCTTTTTAACAAGCTCGGTTAAGGTTGTGTTTTCGAGCATATCGCGGATGGAATCGCGGGTTTCGGCCCATTTATCGTGAAGCGGACAGGGATTTTTGGTGCCGCAACCGGGCAAACCGAGTGCGCATTCCGTCAGCAGCTGTGGACCATCAATCGCCAGAACAATATCCATAAGTTTAACTTCTGAACCATCCTGATTGAGGCGGATTCCGCCACTGGGTCCTTTATACGATTCCATGATTCCTTCAGCCGTAAGCTGCTGCAGGATTTTTGTGAGAAAGTGGAAGGATATCTCAAGTTTGTTACTCATTTTACGGATAGGTACATACTCTCCATTTTCTCGGGTTGCGAGAAATAGTGAAGCTCGTAAACCGTAAACGCATGATTTTGATAGTAGCATAATTCTCGATTTATATTATATGAGAGTCTTTTATCTTAAATTAAACGGTTTTGGTATCATTTGCTATTCGTTTTTAAGGATTCTCTGTTTGAAATTGTTGATAAAAATCCAGCCTGCGGGAATCACAGGTAAAAAAGCGATAACCATAATCCAGTGATACGGTTGTGAAGGGATCAACCATAAAGGTGCGTAGCCGCTTATCAAAAAAAGTGATGCGAGAACCAGAAGTACGGCCCCGGCAAAAAGTTGTACCGGAATGCGTTGCAGATCTATTCGAAAACTTTGGAACAGGGTGATTGACACGATTCCAAGCAGTAACAGATGGAGGTAGAGAATCCGGATTCCGTGTTCGGCCGGCCAGATATCTAACGGAAAAATGGCGATCAGTTGAAAGAGTATTTTCATCCCTATCAAAAAGAGTATCGTTTTCCAGACGAATCCGTTGAACTTTTTTGAGAGAAACAGATAAAGGTGCAGCGAGAGAGAAATGACAATCAAAAGAAGACCGGCTTTTGCAGAAAAAAGCATCAGGGGGGTGATGAGAGATTCTGTCAGGCTGAACGGAAAGATCAACATCGATCCAATTAAAATGGGTTTCCATAACCATCCTGAATTGAAAGAGATTATCTGATCAGAAAACTTATTCCAGATGATTCCAAGAATTCCTAAAACAGCCCAGCCTTCTGTAAAGACTGCCAGGAAAAAATGAGTCAGTGCTGAGGAATAAAGTGGGTTGTGTACACCGCTGAATTGGAATATGGAGACACCCCAGGCACCGAGTGAGCTGATCAAAAGTGCAACCAAAGCTCCATCAAAGATGGAAAAAGAAAGAGTGGTTTCTGTTTGTTTCCTGTCTTGAAAATAGAGCCAGCCGAACCAGTACCAGGTTAGCATTACCAAACCCGAAAGCATGGCGGCAATGGGTAAATTCGCCGAGCCTATTGAAATGGATTGATACCCATAAAGAAGAAAAAATGGAAAGGCCAGAAATCCCAGCAGTAACATGGTATAAAGGCTTGTTTTGTATCTCTTATGGTTGATTGAGATTTGTGTCTGACCTTCCAAACTCGACGCCATCCAGACCATAATCGGTGCAGAAACCCAGTTGAAAAACATGAGGTGCGAGTGTGCATGCCGGATATTCACCAAATCAAGAGAAACAACCGGGAAGAGCATGTTCAATCGATAGAGAAATCCCGTCAAAGCGGCAAGAATAAAACTTGCCACGGTAATCGTCCAAATGCGGTGATATATGGGATGGATTGAGTTCATGCGGGGTTATTAAATAGATCGAATTCTAAGGGTTGCTAAGATAACCGCGAGAAAAGCGAGACAAAATCAGGTAAAACCTGATTGCCGGGAACCATGTTTGAAAAAGAAAGGCCGGAGTGGTCAAGTCCGACCTTTGAGTCTTTATTCAATCCTGCTTATAAAAGGGATTCAGCCTTTTTAAAGAGGATATTGTTCTCAAGATGGACATGTTTATGAAGATCCGCCTCAAAACCGGCGAGGTTCTGATAGAGGATTTGGTATGTCCGGCACGCACCCTCAGGCGGTGTGAAATCATGACTCAACGAGCGGATCTCTGCCATCATATGACCGGCGCTGTCATGATCGTCTATCATTAAAGAGAGCTGATGTTTTAGCTCTAATATCTCGTCCTCAGTAAAGGGTTCTCCGTTTTTCTTTTTTGCTGACAATTTCTTGATAAGTGGAAATACAGTGTTTTCTTCTGCCTCAAGATGCTCGATCAATTCGTTTGAAAGTGTGACAAAATATTTTAGGATTTCCACATTTTCAGGATGCCGCTCGCCGTGAACACGAGCTACTTTGGCGGCATACACTGAGATCTCTTCGGTTTTTTTGCGAACAAATTGATGGTGTGTATTTATGATATAATCGATCAAAAAACCGGCATCCCAATCCTTGTAATTATGGCCATTGTCATTGCCCTGCCAGGGGATGGTGTTCAATTTTTGAACCACTTCGTTCAGAGAAAGTCCTTTCTTTTCACAAACTTCATTCAGAGGTTTGCCGCCGCCACAGCAAAAATCGATGCCGAACTCTTTAAAAACGCCGGCTGTGTGATAGTTCTCGGAGACAATATCTCCAATGCATTGTGTAGCTAAATTTTCAGTATGTATCATGGGTTGTGTTGTTGGAAATTAGAAAGAGAAGCGGACAGCTGTTGTGATATCTGCCCGCTATTGTTATGTATTAAGAAGCTTCGGAAACTCGAAGAATGCCTTTCATGCCGGCAAAATAGTGGCCGGGAAACGTGCAGACGTATTCGTAGTCGCCGGGATTCTGAGGAACTGTAAATTCAATTATTGATGTCTCTCCGCCGCCGATCATCTCAGTGGCTGCAATCACCCGGTCTTCAAAAGAGGGCGCGATGTATTCGTTATCAGGTTCACCCATGGAGGCCAGTACAAACTCTTCCACGTTAACCCCCTGATCTACAAGGGCAACGTTATGCGCCATTGCAGTTTTTGGCATATTGCTTTTCACTTCCAATACAATTCGAATCGTTTCGCCGGGTTCAGCTTCAATCAGTGTTTCGCTGAATTGCATGTTATCCTGCCCGATGATTGTAATGGTTCGTGCATCGTTTGACTGAGCAAATCCTAAGTTGATAAAAAGAACTGTCAGGAAAAGTGTGAGTGTTGTTTTAATCAGTGTTTTCATTGTCTTATGGTTTGTTTTTAAAATTCTTGTAGTTGTTGAAATTAGTTGTAGTTGAAGGAGATTAACTTCCTTTGGTTTGATGATTCTTTTGAATTTCATGGTTGATCCAATTGGCAGCGTGCTCCACCGGTTGATTTAATCCTTCAACCCGGTGAGCAATTCGGCCCTCACTGTCTAACACCGTTACAAGGTTTGAATGACTAAAATGTCCGTCGCTTTTTTGAGCGTATTGAACACCGAGGAGCATTGCCAGTTCTCGAATATCAGCCGGATTTCCCATTGTGAAATGCCACTGAGGGACATTCAGATCTTTTTTGATCGCATATTTTTTCAGCACTTCCGGCGTATCGTTTTCTGGATCAAATGTGATGGCCAGGACGTTTATTTCTGATCGAATATTTTCATCGACCGCTTCATAAACCCGACGGGCATCGCGGATCAAAATGGGGCAGACCTGTGTGCAGTTTCCGTAGAACATTACGACCACAACGGGTTGCCCCTGAAGATCAGCAAGCCGGAATGTTTCTCCGCGGTGATCGGTCCACGTTGCATCCATATGGTAGATGGAGTGCTCGCTTTCTACCGGTTGAGCATCCATCGCATTGTGGTTCATATGCTGACCGATCGCGGGTTGAGCGAACATCAGAATGAAAAATCCAGTCATTAATAGTTTTAGAGGTTTCATAATTCTTTTTGGTTTGTGGGTGCATTATAAGCGCATCGAAAGCCGACCATGCCGGTTGTCGTTTTGGGGTTGAAGCTCATCCGAGTGATGTATCTCACGGAGGCCGCATAGCTGTACGTATTGCCAAGTTGCTGCATTCGTCCAACCGTACCGCAGTCCAGTGAAATTTCGTTACTGATTGGAGGTTTGAAATCTTCCACCCATTCCATAATCAACCCGAATTGATCTTTCACGCCATGGCGATTTTCAATGCCGGTACTTCCAACCGGTTTTGAGTTTTTTGCATCCACGGCAGAGTACCATCCCATTAGATCGGCGGCAAAGTCATTCATCTCTTCGGCGGATTCAAAATCCATCAACTGAGCTGAATACTCCCATTCGTTGAGCGTCGGTAATCGTCCACCGGCCCATTGACAATAAGCGTTGGCCGCAAACCAGGATATTCGAGTTACAGGCTGATCGGGTTTAGTATTCTCACCCGGATTCAGATCACTTTCCCAGTGTTTCAGATACTCGGAATCGGTATAAACCGCCGGAATATTTGAGCGCTGCCACATCGGATTTGCCTTTAGAAATTCAAGGAAATCGGCATTGGTCACGGCCATCTCATCCAAATAGAAACTCTGCACCTCAATCGGCTCACCTTCCACTTCCGGTAAAATGGAGTGAAAGGAACCGCCTGGAACCTGAATCGGATTTTCCTGGGCGATGGCCTGCTCTGATCCAACCAAACACGTGGAGAGGAGTAGAGCGATGAAGGTGATATGTTGGATGAAATTTGTCATGTTGAGTTTGTAAACCTGCCCGATCTAAAAAATTGACCGGGCAGATATTTATGATGGTGTTTAAGGTCTTAATTCTGTCTCGGGCCTGCGCTCAGCGTTCCTGTTGCGCCTTTTTCAGCATCGGCGAACTCATGGTCGATCAAGATGTATTTGCCCTCTTCAGGTACAATCATGTCGAGCGTGGCTGAGCCGGATGCGCCAACCAATACGGTTTGCATGCCTCTCATTTCATTAAAAGGGTGACCTTCCAGCCATACGCGGTCAAAAATTCCGCCAATTACGTGGAAGCTGGATGTTCCGCTCGGGCCGTTGTTGGAGAAGTGGAATCGAACTCGTTCTCCGGCATTCGCTTTCAGCGGCTGGTCGTGGAGTATGGTTTGGTGTCCATTAAATACCACGTGAGAGGGCTGTCGGGTTTGAGCCGCTTCAAAATCGTATTGATAGAGCTCGCCGGGGCCTTCCATCAGGTAGTATTCCGATTGAACAACCACGTATTCGTGATCAACTTCATAATCAGTTGGGTAGCCTTCTTTCGGTGATACCACAACCACGCCGTGCTGACCCATTGCGGTGTGCATCAACACACTTGGGGTACCGCAGTGGTAGATATATGTGCCCGGATAGTTTGCGACCCAGTCAAACTTGATGGTTTGTCCCGGTGCAATCGTTCTCCATTTATCATCTTTAGCCACCGTTCCGGCATGAAAGTCCATGGAGTGGGGCATCGGCATAATGGCAGCTTCAGGCTCCATATATGGATTTTCAGATATCTGACTCAAAAATGGTGACGTTTCAGCTCCCGGTTCAGAGATTTTGATCTCTTCGTCTGAGCGATTTTTCATGGTAAAAGTGATTTTGTCGCCTTCACGAACATGGATGACAGGTCCCG
>CAYRDO010000166.1:0-9380 GCA_964422985.1 uncultured Rhodohalobacter sp.
AACTGATTTGACGAAATGTGTCTAACACCCACCCCATTTCACGGGCGCTGGTGCCATAATCCGGTGCGGGAACATCCGACCCGGGTCCTATAAAATTCTTCTTGTAAAGCTGAAACGTGTACCGGCGTGTAATACGCTCCAATTCGGCTTCGGAATATTTTTCTTTATCAATTTTAATACCGCCTTTTGCACCTCCAAACGGTACATCAACCACCGCACATTTATAGGTCATGAGTGCGGCCAAAGCCATGGTCTCGTCTTCGTTTACAGTCATACTGTAACGAATTCCGCCTTTGGTAGGCAATTTATGATGACTATGCTCTACCCGCCATCCGTGTATTACTTCAATGGATCCGTCATCCCTCTCAAGCGGAAACGTGATATGCAGCACATCGTTGCAATGCTTCATCTGATCAAGCAGCCCTTTATCGAAACGCGTGTACTTTGCTGCTTTGTCGAATGCCTTGTTAACCTGATCGAAAAATTTATAATCACTCATAGTTCTCCTTAGATGGTTAATGGTAGCTTTTCGTTATTGTCGGGATAATGATCTACACATTCAAATTGAAACGTTAGTTTTTCAACTCCCACTTGTAGAGCGTTCTCCAGGCCTCAGGCGTTCCTTTGCATCGAACCAAAGCCAATGTAACAGCAAGAATTTTTTGTGGAGTTTCTTTCT
Source organism: uncultured Rhodohalobacter sp. (assembly GCA_964422985.1). Classification (GTDB taxonomy): domain Bacteria; phylum Bacteroidota; class Rhodothermia; order Balneolales; family Balneolaceae; genus Rhodohalobacter. The sequence goes on from CAYRDO010000166.1 coordinate 680, forward strand.
GAATCGGCTTGAGCTCTTCAGTAATTTTTTCACAGCTAAGCTTGCTGTACAGGTAAGAGATGTGCGGATAGGCTTTCTTTGCAAAGTCTCCTCCAAAACTTGTATCCATTTTTTGATGAAATGCTGAGAGTTGGCTCGTTACCTCAATGCCAAGTGTCAATTTTTGATAGGGTTTTGATGAACAGCGAATTGTGGTCGTTTTCAACTCGAGGGGCGAAACATCCTGAATGATGGCATCAACGGTTGTCTTAATTTTTTCCTCGCTCCAGTCAGGAGTTCCAGAAAGAGTAATATGTGGAGTAAAGGATACGGAATGAAAGGTTTTTGCCAATCTTTTGATAATCGATTGGCACCTTGAGGTTGATTCTTCATCTAAAATCAACCAGAGAGAATAATTGTCAGTATGTGGAAGGTCGGTTGAGATCGACTTCAGGTTATATTAACCGGCTTTTGCTTCAACATTCTCTGATGTATGAATGCTGAACACATTGAACAGAAAAAGAAAAGCGATGGAACCGATAGCAGCATACAATAGTGGCGCGTACAGGTTCAACCAAATAGCCATTACACCAATAATTACGGAGCCGACAGCACCCCAAACTACGTTGCCAATCATACCAATTCCGTGTTTTATCATCGCAAGATCAACTATAAATCCTACAAGCAGCCCGATAGAAATTAACCAGTATAATACGACGAGGTTCAATTCTTCCATGAATCAATCGAAGTTTTTGAATTATTTTTTATTACAGGCATAAAGGTACAAATTTTATCTTTTTATTCCTGTATCAGAGATTAGTTTTTTTATGAAAAGCCTGGAAAATCAAATTCGGAAAATCATCCATGTGGATATGGATGCGTTTTATGCCTCGGTGGAACAGCGCGATTTCCCGGAGTACAGGAATAAGCCTGTGATTGTGGGCGGTTCACCTCAAGGGCGTGGAGTTGTAGCCGCGGCCAGTTATGAAGTTCGAAAATATGGGGTTCATTCCGCGATGCCTGCAGCCAGGGCTATAAAACTTTGTCCGCATGCTATTTTCGTAAAACCAAGGTTTGATGTGTATAAAGAAGTTTCTGAGCAGATTCGGGAGATCTTTTTTGAGTATACCGACCTTGTTGAACCTCTTTCGCTGGATGAAGCTTATCTCGACGTAACAGAAAATCATAAAAAGATTCCGTCGGCCACATTGATTGCGCATCGCATCAAAAAACAGATTAAAGAACAGACGGGACTCACCGCCTCAGCCGGTGTGGCATTCAACAAGTTTCTCGCCAAAATTGCTTCTGATCTGGACAAACCGGATGGCTTGAGTGTTATCACACCGGATAAAGCCGAAGAGTTCATTGAACAACTTGAGATCGGTAAATTTTTTGGTGTTGGGAAAGCTACTCAGCAAAAAATGGAATCACTGGGCATTCGTACCGGAGCCGATTTGAAGGAGTGGGATGAAATTGATCTGGTCAAACAGTTTGGAAAATCAGGTCACCATTATTTCCGGATTGTTCGCGGGATCGATAATCGACGGGTAAAAATGAATCGCACACGTAAATCGATTGGAAAGGAGAGAACGTTCTCGGAGGATATTTCTGACCTGGAATGGATTCGTAATTTTTTAGGTGAACTGGCTGAGAAAATCTCTCAATCGATGAAAAAAATTGGCGCGGCCGGGAAGACCATCACCCTGAAAGTTCGGTATGAAGATTTTGAAACGGTTACCCGAAGTTACACGCTTCATCATTATACCGACCAGGCAAAAGAGCTGGAAGAAGTGGCAACCCGATTACTGGAAGAGACCGAAGCCGGAGCGAGAGAGGTGCGACTCTTGGGAATCTCAGTTTCCAGCCTGAACCTTAGAAAAAGCGGCGTAATTGGAAAGCAGCTTGAGATTCCGTTTGAGAAGTTTTGAAACAACCTTCAAGCGCTTTGGAACGGAGTGCAAAATCCTTGAAGCGTTGTGATATCTATTGGCTTTTACCCAATTTAATGTACTTTCATGCCCAAATTCGCCAGCTTTAAGGACCTTCGGACACTTAAAGGTAGCTGTACATGCTACGAATTATAGGTATCCGGCAAATCATTCTCGTAGAGAACCACATCCCCTTGTTGACCTTCGCTATTCAATAAATCATTGGCTTCAAATAACGAATTGACAATCCTCACATCTTTCTCTTTTCCTTTTTGGGTTGATTGAATTCCTCTCAGAATCGGCTTAGTTCGCTCCTCTCCCACAAGAATGGCTACATCAATCTCGGACTCACCAATTTTTCTACCGAACTCTTCATTTTTGTCCGCTTCTTTTTCTCCAAGCTCAATCATTCCCGGAGTGATAATAAATTTTCGTCCCTGCTGGAATGAGCTTAGTACTTCGACTGCATTTGCAGCGCCAACAGGATTGGAATTAAAGGCATCATCAATTACTACAAAACCGTCTCTGTGTTTCAGTTCTAAACGATGCTCAACCGGTTCCATTCGTGATGCTGCGAGAGCGATGGTTTTTAAACGGATATCAAATTCTCGAGCTACGGCCGCTCCCAACAACATATTCTGGATATTATGGTGCCCCAAAAGTCGCGTCGTCACTTTCTCATTTCCTACTAATTCCCCTTCGTCATTATACCATTCCATCAAAAAAGAGGTACCTTTCGGACCGGTTTCTATGTTTGATGCACGAACAGATCCATCGTTCCCAACAAAAACGGTTTTTACATCATCGCGAAGTTCTGCCATTTTTCTGACGAGAGGATCGTCCCCATTTAAAATCAACGTTCCGCCTTTCTTCAACTCTCTGGCTAACGTTGATTTTTCTTTCGCTATGACCTCTTTTGAGCCGAACGTTTCCAAGTGAGAAATTCCCACATTTGTAATCACTGACATATCGGGGGTGGCAAGATCACACAACTCTTTGATGTTGCCTTCATATCGGGCGCCCATCTCCAGGATTAATGCTTTATGAGATGCTTCAAGTCGGTTGTTGATTACTTTGCAAATCCCCATCGGCGTATTGTAACTGCCGGGCGTGGTACAAACGCTCATACGCTCCTTCAGAAAAGCATCAATTACAAATTTAGTACTCGTCTTCCCATAACTCCCCGTAATCGCGATCACTTTGAGATGAGGAAGAGACGCGATCTTTTTCTTAGCCTGTTTTTTAAATCCGTTCTGAATGTAAAGTTCTACAGGTTTCAGAACCCAACCGAAAATCCAAACAAACGATGGAATCAGCATATCCACCAGTACCATCCCGAAACTCATAAAATAGGGTTCAATCTCAACGAACGGCTCAGCAAAATCGCGGAGCATTAATACCTGGTGACCCAAATCGATCAGAACATACCAAAGAAAAAACAGAAGAATTACGATCGGGATAGAGAGTCTGAGCATTCTCGGGGTGTACACAAGCGGCTTTTTCTCTTTCTCTTCACGATATTTTGAAGTTCCGGTAAACCAAAACAGGGCGAATGTCCCCATGATGATTGCGCCGGCTGTCAGTGTAACTCGGTCGGCAAGCAGATAAACCATCACTAAAATGACAGCATTGAACAACAAATGCTCCATCGTTACTCCTTTGGAAAAAAGATGCGTGGAAAACCACTGCCTAAATTCGTGGGTTTTATAGCCCACTTGTTGGAACATCTGCAACAAATATCGAAGGCGATAGAGTGAATGGCGGATAAAAACGGCGATCAACAAAAAAACAAAGCCGTTTACAAGCAACGTGTAAAATTCCAAATTCAGTAAATCGAAGATTAATAGATTATTAGCAGGTCGAATTAGATTCGTCAAACCTTTATATTAGGCATGCTTGAGTAGAATTAAAAAACCTGTATAAGATATAAAAAACATCTGCGAGAAGATGTTTCATAACTGAACGAAAAAACAGTCGGAAAGTTTTCGCTGAAAATGGCTTTCCGCAAATCAAAAAATCTTGGACGCATGAAGTTAATTATCCCCATGGCCGGAAGAGGCACCCGGGTTCGCCCTCATTCTCACACAACGCCAAAACCCCTATTACCTGTGGCCGGCACCATGATTGTAGAACGAATCGTGGAAACCTTTGCCCGCACGCTTGATCGCACTATCGATGAAATTGTCTACATTCTTGGCCCAGATTTTGGCAAAGAGATTAAAGATACACTCAAAACGATGAGTGAGCGACAAAATGCCAAAGCTACCTTCCGAGTTCAGGAACAGGCTCTTGGCACCGCCCACGCCGTTTATTCTGCAAAAGAAGATCTGGATGGCGAAGTAATCATCGTTTTTGCCGACACCCTTTTTGACTCTTATGACAAAGTATCTGTGGAAGATGCAGACAGTGTGATTTGGCTGAAAGAGGTGGAAGATCCGTCACGATTTGGTGTTGCCGTTCATGAGGGAGAAAAAATTACTGATTTTGTTGAAAAGCCAAGTGAACCAATCTCAAATCTTGCCATCATTGGTGTGTATTATTTCAAAGAGGGGAAAGATCTTCAGAAAGAGATCGAATACTTATTGGAGAACAAAGTAACCGGTCACGGCGATGAATATCAGCTTACGGATGCCCTGGACAGGCTCCTGAAAGATGGCAAAGTTTTCAAAAAAGCTACAGTTGATGAATGGCTGGATTGCGGAACTCTGCCCGCATGGCTTGAAACCACCGGCGAGATTTTGAAGAAAGAGAAGCATGACTATGATTCTTATGAGGATACAATTATTCATCCGCCGGTATTTATTGGAGAGGATGTGAAAATCAGTGGAAGTGAAATTGGACCTCATGTGAGCATCGAAGCAGGTTCAACTATTCAGAACAGCACCATCAAAAACTCCATTATCCAGGAACAGGCCACAATTAAAAACTCTGATCTTGAAAAATCAACGATCGGAAAACACGCGCAAACCAAGCGCGCGAAGGGGACGTTTCATATTGGAGATCATTCGATTATTGAGCAGCGGTAGGTAAGTAAGCACTTTTCGGCAGTCGAGGCGGACTCGACTGCCGAATTCTTGGAACAGACTCAGAGAGTTTGTGGGGATTAGGCTGAATGTTTCGGCAGGCGAAGAAGACAATCGCCAGCCGTGGCGTAGGCACAAATCTTAAATAAAATCATCCAATTCCCGATTTTTATTCGCTCCTTTCAGTACATCGTGAATGTCTTCGTGCGGTTCTTCGGGTTCAAGATGCAGCGTTACAACCGCATCGCTATGAATGGCGTCAATCAATTTTCGTTCGAGAATCGTAGCGTCATCGTGGGCTTTTCGAAGGCTCACATCCGGTTTGAATTCAAGATGTAACTCAACCCATGTAGTCTGACCCGATGTACGGTGCCGCAAATGGTGCCAACTGTTGATGGTGCCTGGAAGATCATCTTTTAAAACGGTAAGCAACGCATCGTGAACCTCAGGGTCTCGCGTATCCATAATTCCTTTTACCGAGTATTTGATAAGTTTAAAGCCCTCATAAAAAATGAACAGTGCGATAGAGATACTCACAATTGTATCAAGGTAAATCCAACCTATCCATTGGATGAGCAAGAGCGTAATAATCACACCGGCGCTGGTCCAAACATCTGTTAAAACGTGTTTTCCGTTACTTTTAACGATTACATTGTTCTCTTCTTTACCAACTTTTCGCAGATAAAGCCCAAGAGCCAGATTGATTATTGCGGCCAGCCCTACCAGGTATACTCCTGTATCCAGGTTATGGAGATCAAATCCAAAAATGAGATTTTGAATCGCTAAATAAAGAATAGAAAATGCAGCAAGAATAATTACGGTCCCTTCCACGCCAACAGACAAAAACTCGATCTTTTCATGTCCGTAGAGATGTTCTTCATCGGCCGGTTTCATGCTCAGAAAAAATCCGTACAGCACAAATCCAACAGCAAAAACATGAACTACAGACTCGGCCGCATCAGACATCGCCGTTGTAGAATCTGTCAAAAAATAGGCCACCAACTTGGCACACAGCGATAAAAAAGAGATCAGAAAGCTGATCATCAATGCTTTGCGAGCGCGACTCTGTTTCGGCATGAAGTTTGGTTTTTTATATCAAATGTGGCAAATCAGTATTTAGGGTTTAAAGTTTGTGGTCTTTAACCTGAATTAGTTCTGAATGCTTTGCTGAATGTTTTTATTTTTACAAGCTAATAAAAAATGAACAGCTTTGATCGATATTCCAGAACAACATAAGTCAATTTTTAAATCCATTGGAGAAGCCGCAGACTTTTTAAATCAACGTGTATTTGTAGTTGGTGGATATGTTCGCGATTACTATCTCCAAAACCGAGACTTCGAGACGAAAGATATCGATTTTGTAACGGTTGGATCAGGAATTAAACTGGCGCGAAAAGTGGCCGAAAAGCTTGATACAACAAACATTTCGGTATTCAAACAGTTTGGAACGGCCCAGGTAAAATACGAGGATTTGGATCTTGAATTTGTCGGTGCCCGGAAAGAAAGCTATCGGAGAAATTCTCGAAAGCCGATTGTTGAAGATGGTACTCTTGAGGATGATCAACTTCGTCGAGATTTGACGATCAATGCGCTATCCTGGTGTCTGAACCCGGATTCATTTGGGGTTTTGAATGATCCGTTTGAAGGTATTCAGGATCTTCAGAATAAGATTATCCGCACGCCCATCGACCCGGAAAAAACATTTGATGACGATCCCCTTCGAATGATGCGAGCCATCCGTTTCGCAACTCAGTTGGATTTCTCTATTGAAAAAGAAACGATGAGTGCCATCAAAAAAATGGCTCCGCGGTTGTCCATTATATCAAAAGAGAGAATTATTGATGAGCTGAATAAAATTGTGTTGGCGCCAAAACCATCCATCGGGTTTGCATTGCTGTTAGAAGCCAATCTATTGAATGAGTTTTTCCCGGAATTGGTGAATTTAAAAGGCGTGGATGAGAAAAAAGGTCAGCGCCACAAAGATAATTTCTGGCATACTCTCAAAGTTCTGGACAATACCGCAGAAGTCAGCAACGATCTGTGGCTTCGATGGGCTGCCATTATGCATGATATTGCCAAGCCCGCTACCAAAAAATTTATGAAAGGAACCGGTTGGACCTTCCACGGACATGATGCCGTCGGTGCAAAATGGGTTCCGCGAATTTTCAGAAGACTCGGCCTTCCATTGGATGAACGAATGAGATACGTCCAAAAATTGGTTCGGCTGCATTTACGCCCTATTGCGCTTGTATCTGATGAAGTAAGCGACAGCGCAATTCGCCGTTTAATCTACGAAGCCGGAGATGAAATCGACGATTTGATGACGTTGTGTAGGGCCGACGTCACCAGTAAAAATGAGTGGCGGGTTCAAAAATACCTCCAAAATTTTGATAGGGTTGAAAAGAAAATCAAAGAGGTAGAGGAAAAAGATCGGATTAGAAAATGGAAAAATCCAATTAGCGGAGAAGAGATCATGAATGTATTAGATGTTAAACCCGGACCGATTGTAGGAGAAGTAAAAGAGACCATTAAAAATGCTATCTTAGACGGAGAAATTTCTAATAACCATGATGAAGCCTACCAATATCTGCTTCGGATAAAAGATCAATTTCAAAATAATGTAGAATGAATTTTTCGATCTTTTTACTGTGATCTTGAGCTCAACTCAGGATCTCCGTTCGATTTTGACGTTTGGAGATTCGGAGTCAAGCTCAGAATGACCTTTATGATGGTTATGTCAGTTTCCTAAACTCAGGATAGAAAAGATTAACTACTTCAACCTTCTTCAATAATTTATGGATTATCACACTATTATCGGCTTAACTGCCGGATTTTGTACAACTATCGCTTTTCTCCCCCAAGCCTTAAAAACCTGGAAAACCAAATCAGCTAAGGATCTTTCGTTAGGAATGTATTCCATCTTTTGTACAGGAATTATACTTTGGTTGATCTACGGGTTTTTGATAAATGACCTGCCGGTTATTCTAACCAACGTAGCCAGCCTGATTTTGGCAACCAGTATCTTATATTTCAAATTGAGTTATAAAGACTAACCGAGCCTTTTTATGTGGATTGCCAACTCGTTTGCAAAAATTAATCTGGGACTCCATGTGCTGGAACGGCTGCCCACCGGATATCATAATATTGAAACGGGGTTTTGCTTTATCGCTTGGAATGACCGATTTGAGGTAAAAGAAAGTGATTCGTACAAACTTAAACTTTCGGATCATTCAATTCCTACGAATGACCAAAACCTTATCACAAAGGCTTATAAGGCGTTTGATAGATATATCGGGCTAAAAAACCACTACTCGTTTGATATCACAAAAAATATACCGGCAGGTGCGGGACTCGGCGGGGGCAGCAGTAATGCGGCACTCACTTTACGGATATTGAACAAACTGGAAAAAACTGAACTTTCAAATGAAGAACTGATCGACCTGAGCCGGGATCTTGGCGCGGATATCCCATTTTTTATCACCGGCAAACCGGGGCTTGGAACAGGATTGGGCAATGAAATTGAACCTCTTGATATTCAGCCGAACGGATGGATTTTAACAGTTTACCCGGATTTTGAATCATCCACAGCAGAAGCGTATGAGCAGTGTGAACCAAATCCCAATCCGGAGTTTTCACTCAAACGAATATTAACAGAGGAAGAGTTAGATGAATGGCGGTTTCTTCTTCAGAATGATTTGGAACCGCCGGTTATTGCCCGAAATCACTTGATTGGAAACATCAAAGACCAACTTTATGATTTCGGAGCAGCTT
>CAYRDO010000167.1:0-7319 GCA_964422985.1 uncultured Rhodohalobacter sp.
GTGCTCAGCCAGCCAATAAACAGGATATCGAAATTGAAGCAGTAGAGCACATCGTGTGATTGAATCCTCTCACGAATCTTAAAAATGGACCGGATCATGACCGGGATTCGCTTGAGAAGTTTGGTATGTGTCAATCGTCCCAAAGAAATGGTGTCAAGGTCCCACGGTGCCGCCTCATAATGCTCTCGGTCATACCCTAAAACCGTGCAATCAACATTTAACTTGTTGAGCATTGTGACACGTTTTCGGGTATATGAATCGGTTAAAGCGGGAAGGATGAACAGGATCTTCATGTCGGCTTGTTGATGTTTTTTAGAGCCACAAACCATGAAAGGGCAACTTTGCCAATTGCCAGGAAAAACAGTTCAATCGGGTTATAAAACTTTTTGAGCTCCTTTTTCAAATGCGCTTTTTCTTCAGGAGTTGATTGATATCCGTAAGAAAGTCCGCCACCTTTATAAATACTGATGAGTTTTTGGATGGATTTCCCTTTAAACCGGTCAAAAAGTTTGAGGATGAGGAGATAATCGGCATTCATACTCAGGTTCGTATCAAACAAACCGAGTTGGTTAAATACCTCTTTCCTGACAACAATCGCCTGGTGGCATACCCGCCGAAGGTACACACTGTATTTATTAATGTATTTGGAATAGGATGTCTGACGTGCAAATGGATGAAGGTTAATGATGTCGCCGTAGTAAAAATCCATTTCAGAGTTATCACTCTTTAAGATTTCCAATAAATCGCAGTCGATATATGTATCGCCGGCATTCAAAAAATAGATATAATCGCCCGTTGAAAGCTCAATCGCCTGATTCATCGCATCATAAATTCCGTCATCCGGTGAATGCTCATACCTGAAATTGGTAAACTGAAAGCACCTGTTAATCTCCTCAAGTGAACGGTTATCGCTATTGTCTTTGATGAGAATTTCTACCGTTTCATCATCCAAAGTCATGAGGCTGGCCAGAGTGGCGTAGATGTCTGAGCCCGGATTTTTAGTAACAATAACTACAGTGAGAAGCAATTCTTACAGAGATTAAAGACTGTTCAGGTTAAATGATTTCGGAGGTTTTTATAGCATTGTAAGATATTGAATTTGAATGCCGTGTTGAAATATTTGAGTAAAATAGAAAATCTGTTTTTAAGGCAGTGGGATGACATGGATTGTCACTATTCATTGCTATTTTCGCATTGAGGTCAAAATCAGTATCATCTGAAAAAGTTTTGTATGATTCATCTCACAAAGAGCCATAATCTGAATACTCTTTCCGGGGCGTTGGCTGAAAGGTTGACGGAAACGGCACCGAATGATCCGTTCGTCTCACAAAAAATCATTGTGCCGAATTTGGATACGGCACGATGGTTTAAACTATTTGCAGCGGAAAAGAACGGGATTGCCGCCAACCTGGAATGCATGCTTCCGGCTGAGTGGCTTTGGCGGCAAATAAGAAAAATCTATCCGGATCTGCCCGAGCTTCTGCCGTCGGATCTTCAACCGATGAAATGGTCACTTTTCCAGTTGTTGTGTGATGATTCTGTTCGTGGAAAGTTTGAAGTTTTGAATCGATACGTGCAAAGCCAGCCGGATGAAAGGAGGGAGCAAGCGGCATTTCAATTGGCCGGACAGATCGCGTCTGTGTTTGATGAGTATCTTGTCTACCGACCGGAGATGATGTTGCGATGGCAGCAGGGCCAATCAGGAAAAGGAGATGAAAAATGGCAGTCTGAATTGTGGCGATTGTTGAATAAGTCCTGGAAAGAATCTGATGGAAAGAATGAGAAAAATAGGGCAGATCTTTTTGATGAAGTTTTCACGGCATTTTCCAATCAGCAGTTAGAAACAGACGATTCGCTATTTGTTTTGAACCCCGGCTTATTGCCGCTTCCGATTGTGAAATTATTGAAAGAAATTGGAGTTCAGTCTGATCTTTATATTTATCAAATAGAACTGTCGAAAGAGGTTCAAGAAAATAGAAATGAACTACATCAAGTATTTGGGAGAGAAAAAGAAAGCGTACATGAAGTTATAAATATTTTAAGTCCTGATCAGGCATTAGATCTTCATTCTGAGATTTCAGAAGACAGTCAATTGAATCAACTGAAATCCAATATTTTGAATGGAGAATCGATCAAAAATATTTCCGGAAATAAGAATAAAGTTTCGGGAATTGAGATTCGATCCTGCCACAGTTCGCTACGGGAAATAGAGGTGCTGCACCAGTTTTTATTGGAAAAGTTTGAAGAAGATGAAACTCTACATCCCGACGATATTCTTGTGGCCACTCCGGACTTGGAAACGTATCGGCCATACATCAAAGCAGTGTTTGATCAGGTCGAAAATGAGCTTCCGAAAATCCCATATCATGCGGGATATTCTACAAGTTCAGAAACAGGAATTGAACGAGCACTGCTTAAACTTCTGACTGTAATCGATTCCCGGTTTGAGTTTTCAGATGTCATTGATCTCTTTATGATGAAGCCGGTCTATCAGTCATTTGGTATTTCTGAATCGGATTGTCATAAGTTGAAACGCTGGATCGAAGAGAATTACGTGGTTTGGGGGCTTGATGGAAATCAACGAAAAGAGTTTGATCAGCCGGCGGAAGAATTGCAGACCTGGAATTCAGCGTTACGCAGAGGCTGGTTCGGAAATTTGTTAGGCGGCAAGAAAGGTGAGATTGTGAATGATCTGCTGCTCTATCAATCCATTCGAACGACGAATGATCAACAAGTCTGGGCAGCTTTTTCAAGCTACCTGCATCAGCTGGATACCATGCGTAATGAGATCAAGCGAAAGAAAACATGTAGAGACTGGACGTCATGGCTGACAAATCGTATGGATTCTCTTTTTGATGATGCATCACTTGGAAGTATGGAAGCGCAGTCAATTAAGCATGTGATTGGCCAGATCAATGAACAGGCAGAAGTCGGTGTTTGTGAGAAGGAGATTCCATTTTCGCTGTTTAAGAGCGAGCTAACCTCGATGTTGGATCGGCATAGAGCATCCGGCGCTTTGTTCACAAATGGAGTCACATTTAGCTCGATGGTTCCCGTTCGGAGTATTCCGTTTAAAGTTATTGCTCTGATTGGATTGAATGGAAATGATTTTCCACGTAAACAGATCACACCCGATTTCGACCTGATGGCACAAAATCCGTTACCGGGGGAGAGAAATCGCAAGAATGAAGATCGAAATCTGTTTCTTGAATCGATCATGGCAGCCGGTGAGATTCACTATTGCAGCTACATTGGCCAAAGTCCTGTGGATAACGAGGAGATTCCGCCGTCAACCATAGTAAGTGAAGGGGCGGATGTAATTGCGAACGCTTCAGGAAAAGAACAGAAAGAGATCATCAAAAAAGAAGCTCTATCCGGATTTTCAAGATCGAATTTTGAATCAGGAAAGAGCTATTCAGGCGTCTATCTGCAAACGGCACGGGCGATGGAGAATGATGAAGAATCAATTTCCGGCCTGAAACTTCATAAACCAATTCCACTGGACGAATCAGAAGAACCGATTCAGATTGACGAACTGACGCGTTTCTATAGCAATCCCATCCGGTGGTTTTTGCGAAAACGGTTTGAAGTATCCTTGAGAGATCCTGAGCAAGACAAAGATGAATTTGAGCTGGATCACCTAGAGAAACACATTCTCTTTCAGCGGGTATTTGGCTGGGTGTTGGATGGAATGCTGGATCAACAAATTCAAAAATACTTGATGCAATCCGGGGCTGTACCCGTGGGATGGGCAGGTGAGAGAAAAGTGGTGGAGATTCGGAAGAATGTGCAAACGGCAATTTCTACTTTGAAAGACGACGGAATCCATCCAAAAATGGTGCAATTTTCTGTGGATCTGTCAATGGGAGAGACTCAAATCGAGGGCAGTCTGATCAGTTATTCAGAGAATCAATTTGTGGATATCACGCCATCGAAGTTTTCGGGTAGAATTGCGATCAATAGTTGGATCAAACACCTCTGCGGATCGTTAAGCGGACATTTTGATGAAATGAATTCGATCTTGTTTTGTGAACTGAAAGATGGTGAGCCGGTAAAGAAAATGTTTAAGTCTGTTCAGAATGCAGAGGAAACTTTAGCTGAATTGGTCTATTTCTATAGTGAGGGATTGAGTAAACCTCAAACATTTTTTCCGCAAACGCTATATGCATACGAGGAGAGGGAGCGGGATCCATACCGAAATGGTGCGCTACATGAGGCTGCGAAAGCATTTAATACAAATGACTTTTCATTTGGCGAGAACAATGACCTGGCGATACAAACCTTGTTGGGTCAGGGCATAGAATTTCAGGAAGAGTTTATTACGGATCGATATCGCCGCATCATTGGTCGGATGATGGATCACATGGAGGAGGGATGATGATGAAGCCGATTGAATCGCTGTATGATATTGAGTGGGATCCCCGGGTTCTGATTGAAGCCAGTGCGGGAACGGGTAAAACCTATACGCTTACAGCCCTCTATATACGTCTTTTGATCGAGAAGAAGCTGGAGGTTGATCAGATATTGGTGATGACATTTACCAAGAAAGCCACGTCGGAGCTCAAGGAAAGAATTTTTAAGCGACTGAAAGAGTGTGTCAACAGTCTTGAAACAGGAAATGAATCTAAAGACCCATTTGTGAAGCAGTTCGTTTCGAAGATTGAATCTCAAGCTGATACTGTAGAGCGTCTGAAAACGGCCATTCAAAACTTTGATGACAGCCAGGTCTTTACGATTCATGGCTTTTGCCAGAAAATCCTCAAAGAGGAAGCCTTGATGGCCGGAACTCCTTTTGATTTTGAAGTGGTTCAGCAGGACGAAATATTAACGCAGTCTGTTGAAGATTTTTGGCGAAATTTCATGAATCGTTACAGTGATTCCGATGCCGGTAAATATTATATCTCCAAGCTTTTAGATATTGCGAATTCGCCTTCAGAATTGAGAGATCAGCTGAGTCTGATTTTTAGTAAACCGTATGCAAAGTTAGAAGGAGAAGGGATCAATGATCCGGTTGGATATTTGAATAAACTTCTATCTCTAAGAGCACAGATTGTAGAGTTATGGAAAAAGGATCAAAAGAATTTATTAGAGATTCTGAACAAATGCGATGTCAGCAGATTTCAACAATACCTTCAGTCTAGGCTTAGAAAATTAAGAGCGTTTATAAATGATGATTCTTTAGAATTAGATAAACCAGAGAGCCTGAAATATTTTACTTCTGAGTATTTGTATGACCCATCGAATCTACCGAAAAGCGGGAATCCTCAGCCAACAACACACCATCAATTTTTTGAATTATGTACTGAATTTCAGAAAAAGATTCAAAATATCGATAAGGTGAAAACGACTCTTATTCAGGAGGCTGTTGAGGAGATTTCGCAGACCAAAGAAAAATTGTCAATTAATTCCAATACAATAACTTATGATGATCTTCTAAATAGAGTCGAGAAAGCTTTGACTGGTTCTGAAGGTTTATCGGAAACTCTTCAAAAAAAGTATCCGGCCGCCTTGGTTGATGAATTCCAGGACACGGATCCCATTCAGTATTCGATCTTGGATTCAATCTATCCATCTCAAAAAACGAACTTCTCTTTGGTGATGATCGGCGATCCGAAACAGGCGATTTATGCGTTCCGTGGAGCCGATGTATTTACATACTTCAAGGCAGGGAAGGAAGAGGATGTAAAGAAATACACACTTCACAAAAATTTCAGAAGTACGCCAAATATAAACAAGGCGGTCAATGCCATGTTTGGGATTTCCGACCGACCATTTATTGAAAAACAGATTAAATATCGCGATGTGGATACAGGTCAGCCGGAGCTGGAAAATGACTTTCTGATTGAAGGAAATCCGGGAAGTGGAGTTCGGTTTATTACAACTCCGGGAATCGATTCAAATAAAGGCGATGCGAACGATTTTGTGTTCACTCATACCGTGAACGAGATCTCTCGACTTCTGGGAGAAGCAGAGGATGGAAATGTGCTCATCAGAAATAGAAAACTGGAAGCGGGAGATATCGCGGTGTTGGTTTCCAGTCACAGGAACGCGGAAGAGGTGAAAAGGCGACTCAAAGCGGTTGGAATTGATTCTGTCACCTATTCGAGAGAGAAGGTATTTGAGTCAGCAGAGGCGCGTCGATTAGAATCGGTGATGTCCGCTGTTCTGGATCCATACAATCGAATTGCCATAAATAATGCGTTGGTATCCGGCTTTTGGGGACAGGATTTGAATGAGATTTATGAACTTTCTATCGAGGGAAATCAACGGCAAGATTTGATCGACGAATTACAGGAATTGGAAGAAGTTTGGGAGCGTGACGGATTTTATCCGATGTTCAGGAAACTGCTTTTTTCAAATGAAAGAATTGCCAATTTAGCGCAGTTTCCAAACTCTGAACGGATTCTGACGAACTTGTATCAACTGGCAGATATTTGCGCAAGAGCTGAAAAAGAGGGGAAACTTGATCCACACGCACTACATTCTTGGTTTGTGAATGAGATGGTCGATCCGGATAAAGACGATGAGAAAACGCTGCTGCTGGAAAGCGATCAAAACCTGGTGAAGATCAGTACCATTCACAACAGTAAGGGATTGGAATTCCCGGTTATATTCTGTCCCACGCTTTGGGATGTGAAAAGTGCCAATAACAAATCTCTGTTGATTGAATATCATGAGAATGGTGATCCGGTTATCCGGTATGACCAGCAGCAGGGAGAGGAGAAGGGTCATGCTGAGGCTCAACGTAACCTCGAAAATACCGCTGAAGAAGTTCGAAAGTATTACGTGGCAGTTACACGTGCAAAATACCTTTGCGTGATTCCCTGGGCGAGTCACGCGGATTCACTGCGATCCGGATTGGCAGCATCAATGATAGATTCTGAATCTGTAGATCAGGTGATCAGAGATAACACAAAACTGAAGTCAGATACAGATTTTACGGATCAGACTCTTTTGGAGCTTTTTAAGAGATTAGAGGAGCAATCTGGTGGGTCGATTGAGTTACAGATCAAAGAAGAAGAAAAGGAAGAGAAGAAATCGCAAATTAGATTGGGAAGGTCTGAAGAGTTAAAAACCAATCTTTATAAAGGCCGATCGGTATTAGAAGTTCGGAGGAGTGTGGAGAGTTTTTCTTCGCTGGCTCATCAGCATTCTGAGCCCGGTGAACCGGATTATGACCAGGTGATGGAGTCCTATCTTTCCGTCTTCAATCAAGAAAGAGATGAACTTCGTGAGTTGAACGTCTTCACATTTCCAAGGGGTGCGACCGCAGGTACGGCCATTCACAAGCTGTTTGAGGACAAAAACTTTCGGTTTGA
>CAYRDO010000167.1:7329-9352 GCA_964422985.1 uncultured Rhodohalobacter sp.
CAACATCAGATTGATTTGAAGTGGAAATCGGTAACTCAGAGTATGATCCGAAATGTAGTAGCGGCAGATATTCCGGGACTGGATCTAAGTGAAGTAAAAGAGCAGGAAGAGCTTCGGGAGATGGAATTTCATTTTAAAGCGGAGCAGCCCTCTCTAGAGAATATCCTGGAAATTATTCGGTCGGAGGGAAGTGCTCGGCAGATATCCCAAAATCAGATAAAAAGTTATTTGACGGGTTTTATTGATCTGATTGTTCGTCAAAACGGGAAGTATTATATCGTGGATTACAAATCGAACTATTTAGGAGATTCATTGGCGGATTACAGTCAGGATCATTTGAAAGAGGAGATCTATAATGCTTCTTATGATCTGCAGTATCATCTCTACACGGTGGCTCTGGTTAAGTACCTGAAGTCACGAATTCCTAAATATAGTTACGAGAAAGATTTTGGTGGAGTGGCCTATCTTTTTATTCGGGGGATGCGAAAAGGGGAGGGAAATGGGGTTTGGTTTCATAAGCCTGATGAGTCTGTGATTCAGGGTCTGGCAAACGAGTTGGAGGTGCAATTATGAGCGGACAATTATCATTTATAAAAGATTGGTTTGAAGAGGGAGTAGAGTCCGGCTGGATTGAAAATTATGAACGGGAAATGATCCGTTTTTTAGAGAAAGAGTATGGCAAATTGAGTGATGATGTTCGCATGTGTTTGGTCTTTCTTTCGCTCTTTATTAAGGCCGGTCATACCTGTTTGCCGCTTGACAAAAGTCCGAAAGAATGGGTTGAAATTCTTGGGTTGGATCCGGAAAATCCATCCGCCTTTCAGGATGAAAAAATCAAGATTTCAGGAGTGAAATCAAGTCCAATTGTTGGATCTGACGGTGATATGAAGCCGCTCATACTTACGAATGAGAAGCTTACTTTTAGGCGATATTGGTACTATGAAAATATTGCAGGACAATGGATTAGTAAAAACAGTTCAAAAAAATCGGCTATTGGTATAAGTGATATATCAGTACAGATTTTGGATGATTTGTTTCCAAATTCATCAAATGAAGTGAATTGGCAAAAAGTGGCGGCTGCACTTTCACTCATCAAGCCGTTTCTGATCATCTCGGGTGGACCCGGAACCGGGAAAACCACGACGGTCGCACGCATCCTCGCGCTGCATCAAAGACTTTCGGATGAGCGGCTGAATATTGCTCTTGCAGCACCAACCGGAAAAGCCGCCGGGCGAATGGGCGAAGCGCTCAATCGTGAGCTGGAAAAACTGGATTTGAGTGATGAAGAACTTCGGCATTTTCCGACCGAAGCGAAGACCGTTCACCGGTTACTTTCGGGAACAGAATCAAGAGGATTGTTGCCACCTGTTGCGAAGAAATTGTTAGCCTATGATTTGATCATAATTGATGAAGCTTCGATGATGGATCTCTCACTGATGTATCGATTGGTCGAGCATCTCAGCGAAAATACAAAATTGATTTTGTTGGGGGATAAAGATCAGCTTGCATCGGTGGAAGCGGGAGCCGTGTTTGCCGATCTGTGTCAGAAAGTGGAGAATGGTTTTTTGCCCGAGACAGTCAAACGTTTGAAGAAACTCGGGATTAATGAAGAGTTGCCGGTATATGAGGAATCGGAAATCAGTGATTCCATTGTTTACCTCACCAAGAGTTACCGATTTGACGAATCAAGCGGAATCGGGCGGTTGTCGAATCTTGTTAAAAATCAGAATCAGCAAAATGGAGATCTACAATCTGTATTTGATCAGTATTCAGATTTGAAGCATCAAGCGTTCAATTATCAAAAAGGAGATATTCAACACATTCTAGGGGATTTGAAACAGAAAATTGAAACTTGTTCTCAGATCCATCATCCTGAAGAGTTAATGGAGTTTTGGAAACAGTCGATTTGGCTAATGGTATTGCGGAGGGGATTAACCGGTACAGAACGACTCAATCGACTGATCGAAGAGCGATTGGCGGCAGATCGAATCGTGAATATGGAATTCGGCTGGTATCATGGCCG
>CAYRDO010000168.1:0-9336 GCA_964422985.1 uncultured Rhodohalobacter sp.
TGCCGTGGTATCGTCCCACGCGATTAATTCATGCCGTTAGCGGAAGTGATTATGGTTGGCGAAGTGGAAGCGGAAAATGGAAAGAGTATTATGAAGATAGCCTGCCTCCAATCGTGAATGTTGGGCCGGGATCGCCAACAGGCCTTTTATTTGGAAAAGGTGCAGCATACCCTGCGAAATATCAGCAGGCATTGTTTGGTTTGGATTGGACATTTGGAACCATGTATGCTTTTCATATCGAACCAGAGGGAGCAACCTATACTGCTGAAGTTGAAGAGTTTCTTTCCGGATCACCGCTGCCTTTGACAGATGCTGCCATTGGAAGTGATGGATACTTGTATTTTTTGACTGGCGGCCGGGATAAAGAATCTACCTTGTATCGGGTCATTTATACGGGAAATGAATCTACCGCAGAACAAGAGATTTTTGAAGAAGATCCTCAGGCAAAAGAAGCCCGTGAATTGCGTAAAAGTCTCGAAGCTTTTCATGGAACTCAAGATCCTGAAGCTGTTGATACATCCTGGCCTCACCTTGACAGTAGCGACCGATTCATACGTCACGCATCCAGAGTTGCGGTTGAGTGGCAACCCCTCGATGAATGGGCTGAAATGGCGATGGAAGAGGACAGGCCCCAGGCGCGAATCACAGCTTTGGTTGCATTGGCAAGAGCCGGTTCTGATGAGTACCGACACGAAGCAACCGAATCTCTGATTGACCTAAATTTTAGTGCTCTGACCCCTATGCAAAAACTGGGATATTTGCGAGCTGCATCTCTCATCTTTATGAGATTGGGTAACCCTACGGATGAACAGCGTTCTGAAATTTCTGAAATCTTGTTGGAGGAACTGCCGCATGATGATGAACGTGTGAATACTGAGCTGATTAGAAATCTGGTTTATCTGGAAGAACCCCGGGTTATTGAAAAAGCACTGGCACTTTTGCAGGAAGAGAAAGCTCCCCCGGTCCCTGATTGGGATTCTACACTGATTGCCAGGAGTGCGGATTATGGCGGAACAATTACAGAAATGCTTAACAACCCACCGCCCATCCACAAACTGGAATATGCATTCATGCTGAGAAATTTGGCGCATGGATGGACTATCGAGCAGCGACGGGAATACTTTACATTTATAAATGAGGCCGCTGAACAAGGGATGGGTGGAATGAGTTATTCCGGATTTTTAGAACGCATGCGTGATGAAGCGTTGCGAAATGCTTCAGAAGAAGAAATTGCGGCAGTCTCGGACCTGACCGGTGTAAGTTTAAATAAAACACCCGATTTTGAAATTAATCCGCCGGTTGGGCCTGGCCGCGAGTGGACTGTAGAAGAAGCTTTAGAAGTACTTAATGAAGATCAAAATGGGAATGAAAATGAAGCAGAAACTGAACTGAGTTTTGAGCGAGGCCGTAGTCTGTTTCATGCTACAGCTTGTGCCTCCTGTCATCGGTTGGGTGGTTTCGGAGGGAATATCGGTCCTGATTTGAGTAGCGTTGGAAACCGATTTAACCGAGCCGGAATATTGGAAGAGATTATTCATCCGAGCCGGTCTATTTCTGATCAGTATAGTAGTTATATGGTTACAACTACTGAAGGAGAATCGCACACAGGACAGGTGGTAAAACGTCAGGATACGGTGGAAATTTACTCGCAGAATATGGATCAGCCACCAACGATAGTGCCGCGCGACCAAGTTACGTCCATTGAAGAAGTTGAAACCTCTCAGATGCCTCCGGGATTGATTAACACATTAAATCCGGATGAATTAAGAGATCTTATTGCCTACCTGGAATCAGGCGGAAATCCTGAGGCGGATGTATACTTAGATGAGGATGCAGATGAAGGCAGCGAAGAAGATGTGGAATCAGAGGAGTCAGAAGATTCTGAAAATTAGAGCTTATTTAAAGTTAGCGTGAGTTCAGGATAAGAAAATAGATGTGTTATACGTCATTCTGAACTTGATTCAGAATCTCCCACCATTATTGTCGTGAGGAGATCCTGAGTTAAACTCTGGATGACAGCAATAAACGTCCAAAATTACATTTAAAAATCTTAATTCTAACGCACGATAAAGTTTAGCTTTCTTCTAAGGCAACTAAAAAATGATTGGAAAATAATAGTAGCCGATGAGAACTAAAGTCAGAATTATTTTCTTGGTAGCACTATCAATTTTGTGCGTGCATTGCAGCCAGAATAAAGAGGTAATTACGCCAAGTAAACCAAATGTTCTCTTCATCATTGCGGATGATTTCGGAGCTCATGATATGAGCAGTATGGGGAGTGAATTTTATGAGACTCCCAATCTTGATTCCTTGGCATCCCGGAGTATGATCTTTACCAATGGATATGCGGCCGCCCGGGTTTGCAGTCCGTCGCGGGCGAGTATTATGTCCGGCAAGAATCCTACCCGTCATGGAATTACGGATTATATCGGCGCACCGGTAGGAGAGGAATGGAGAGAAAGAGGTCGGCACACAAAGTTACTCCCGCCTGATTATGTGCGATCATTGCCTCACGATTATACTATTCTTCCCGAAGCGCTGAAAGAGGAGGGATATACCACATTTTTTGCTGGAAAATGGCATTTGGGCGGAGTGGGATCCTATCCGGAAGATCATGGGTTTGATGAGAATCAGGGTGGATTTGAGTCAGGCGGACCCTACACCGGCGGATACTTTTCTCCATTCAATAATCCAAAAATGCGGGATTATCCGGAGGAGGCCGGGATGAGTTATTCTTCGAAGCTCGCAAAAGAAACGTCAGCATTTATCGAAGAAAATAGTGAAGAACCGTTTTTCGCATTTCTCTCCTTTTATGCCGTTCACGCCCCGATTCAAACAAGTCAGGCGAAATGGAAAAAATATCGGGATAAAACAGATAGATTAGGAATTGCAGAAACCGGTTTTGAAATGGGACATTTTCTGCCAACCAGAACTGTTCAGGATAATCCTGTTTATGCGGGTTTGGTCGAGCAGATGGATGATGCGGTTGGGGAGGTTCTGGCAACCTTGAGACAACTAAATTTAGATGAAAAAACGATTGTCATTTTTACGTCCGATCATGGTGGTGTTTCGGCCGGAGATGATTATGCAACTTCCAACAAACCACTCAGAGGTGGAAAAGGGACTCAATATGAAGGTGGACTTCGGGTTCCATATTTAATCAGTGTTCCATGGCTTCAAAATCAGGGAAGAGAGAATGATACGCCCGTGACCGGAACAGATTTCTATCCGACTATTTTGGATTTTGTTGGAGCTGAATTGCGACCCAACGAACATGTGGATGGAGTCAGTCTAAAACCAATTTTGGAAGGAGGTGAAATTGTGGACCGATTGTTGTTTTGGCACTATCCGCATTATGGAAATCAGGGTGGAAGGCCATCATCCATTGTTCGGGATGGGCGCTGGAAATTGATCCGCTATCATTCTGACAGCACCCAAGTTTTGTATGATCTGCAATCGGATATTGAAGAACGATTTGATGTGAGTGCTGATCATCAAGAAATCGTAGAGCGGCTCGGGAATGAACTTACAAATTACTTACAGAGAACCGGCGCCACCTATCCAACGACAGATCCAATGTACGATCCTGACGCTGAAGCGCGTCATCTGCAAAGTGTGGAGAATAAATGGATGCCGCGATTAGAAGAGCAGCGACTCAACTATCTCTCACCTGATTATTCGCCGGGTAACGATTGGTGGGGGAGTCAGTCTGAGGATTAAGTTTTTTATCAACCTTCATTGAAATGAGTTGTCGTGAACCCCGGTATTTCGGGTGTGGAGATCTACATTCTTGGGTATACAATAAAGGTTGGGGATTTCAGCACTTCATTCTCCCGAAAGCTTTCGGGAGCATTTTGTTCGCAATGACAGTGGAAAAGTTTATTTTAAAATCATCATGAAAAACAAACTCACGTATATACTCTCTTTATTACTATTTGTAGCTGCTTGTTCATCAGACAACTCGCCCCGGGAATCAGGGACCACTTTACCGGAGCAACCCACTCAAAACAGATTCAAGTTTACTGCCGAGGATATGCGAACGGCCGCTCTCCAGGGAAACCTTGATGTTGTTCAGCAGTGTGTTACACAAGGGATTGATATTGAAGAGGCCGATCAGCTTGACAGGACAGCCCTGATGTTTGCATCATTTAACGGTCATACAGAAATCGTTGGGTTTTTGATTGAGAAGGGGGCTGATGTGCAAAAGCAGAATAGTGAGGGACGCTCTTCGCTGATGTTTGCCTCCAGCGGACCTTTTCCAGAAACTGTACAACTGTTACTCGAAAATGGCTCTGACCCGAACGCAAAAGATTCAATCGAGGGATGGACTCCGCTTATGTACGCTGCCGCCGAAGGAAATATAGAGGTTATTGAAGTTCTGTTGGATTATGATGCGGATGTTACATTGCAGGATACAGATGGAGAAACCGCTACAGATTTTGCCAGGAATAATGGACATTCCGAAGTGGTAGCACTTCTGGAATCGCAGTAAAAAGTCAGATCAGAAATGGTAAAGCAATTTTTATCGCTGTGGTTACTGCTTTGTTTTACCGGGCTTTATTCCTTCCTGCTTGGACAAGATCAAACAGATGTAGTTCTCACCGACCAACAAATTCTTGATGAAGTTCAGCAGGCAACTTTTCAATATTTTTGGGATGGTGCGGAACCAAACTCGGGAATGGCACCGGAAAGAATTCATTTGGATGGCAATTACCCGGAAAATGATGCGCATATCGTTACCACCGGTGGAACCGGTTTTGGGTTGATGGCGATTATCGTCGGAATTGAAAGAGGGTTTATTACACGGTCTGAAGGGGTAGAACGACTTCGAAAAATTGTTGATTTTCTTGCAGATGCAGATCGTTTTAATGGCGTTTGGCCACACTGGTTGAACGGAGAAACAGGAGCAGTAAAACCATTCAGTCCCGATGATGACGGTGCCGATCTTGTAGAAACAGGATTTCTAGTTCAGGGACTATTAACGGTACGGCAGTATCTGGAAGATGGAAATCAGGAAGAAGAGAATTTAGCTGCAAGTATTGATTCTCTTTGGCGAGAGGTGGAGTGGAATCATCATACAAAAGATGGAGAGGAAAACGTGCTTTACTGGCACTGGTCACCGAATGTTGGCTGGAAAATTAATCACCCCATTCGCGGATATGATGAAACTATGATCACCTATATTTTGGCTGCCTCATCCCCAACCTATTCTATCGAACCGGACGTTTATCATGAAGGATGGGCCAGAAGTGGAGATATAAAACTGGATAATCACGAGGCGTACGGATATTCACTTCCGCTTAAACATAATGGAGCTGAAGAATATGGCGGACCTCTGTTTTGGGCTCACTACTCCTTCCTGGGGTTGGATCCCAGAAATTTAGAAGATCGATACGCAAATTATTGGGAAAATAATCAAAATCACACACTCATCCAGTATGAGTATGCTGTGGAAAATCCGAAGAACTTTGAAGGATATGGAAAAGAGATGTGGGGACTAACCGCCAGTTATTCTATTGATTTTTATCGTGCTCACAAACCATTTGATGACGACATTGGTGTGATCTCTCCAACCGCGGCAATTTCATCGATCCCGTACACTCCCGAGAAGTCGATGGGATTCATTCGAAATCTTTTCAACAATTACAGAAAAGAGACATTTGGTCCCTACGGATTTTATGATGCGTTTAGCCTCGAACATAATTGGTTCCCTGAAAAATACCTGGCAATCGATCAGGGACCGATGGTTGTGATGATTGAAAACTACAGAAGTGGATTGCTTTGGGAGCTGTTTATGTCTGCAGAAGAAGTACAGAACGGGTTGAATAAACTGGGATTTTCGTATTGAACAGAGTTGACGAGCAACTGTTTCTATCCTTTAAAAAAGGCGAGTAACACTTGTAAAAGTTTTTAGTTCGGTATTCAAATTTCCCAATCGGATTTGAGATCAACCTCTCGCCGTATTAAAATTGACAGTATATTAATTAAAAAATGGAGCTAAAATGGTACAATTCTATAAGGCAGTTACACTTCTCTTTTCAATAATTTTGGTTACGTCGGCCGCCCGGGCACAACAATCGCACACAACATTAGATTGGGCGCCGCACGCCATCGGTGAGGGATTAACGCCATTTTTAGCGGATACCATTTCTCCGGTTGTTCATGATGATCAAACCGTAACGTTCAGAATTAATGCCCCTGAGGCTGAAGAGGTATCACTGTTCTGGAGTATCATGACCGGTCTGCAAGCAGAAGCCCCTGTTCCGTTTACAAAGCAAGAGGACGGACTTTGGACATTAACCGTCGGCCCCCTAGATCCCAATATCTACAAATACAAACTGATTGTGGATGGCGTGCCTATCGTAGATCCAAACAACACGTATGGGGGATTTGAAAATCAGCCGGGGTACAGCTACGTCGTGGTTCATGGAGACGGACCTTCTTGGTACGATGCCAAAGATGTACCGCATGGGGTGGTTTCTCGACATATTTATCATTCGGATGTGTTGGATGCCCAGCGAGAAATGTATGTGTACACGCCGCCCGGATATGATTCTACACAAGAATACCCTGTTCTGTATCTCTTAGGAGGATCCGGTGAAATTGCACCGACATGGAGCCGGATTGGCCGGGTGAATTTCATCATGGATAACTTGCTGGCTGAAGGGAAAGCAGAGCCGATGATCATTGCGATGCCCAATAATCAAGTGGTTCACAGGATGGATCCACAGCATACCGAAAAGAGTTTTCCATTGTTTAATGATGAGATGGTTGAAGAGGTCATCCCATTCATTGATGAACATTACAGCACAAAAACCACCCGTCACGATCGTGCAATTGCCGGACTCTCGATGGGTGGGAGGCATGCACAGATTGTTGGTCTCAATAATCTCGATCTGTTTGCTTCTTTCGGCCTGTTGAGTTCGGCTGAGTCTCTGGATCTTAATCCCAATATTGACGATCCGGATATCAATGAAAAAATTGATTATCTGTTTATCGGGGCCGGTACCCACGAAACCGATCCCGATTCCAGACATGTGCAACTTCATGAACAGTTTGAAGAGATGGGAATTGATCATGAATACTACATCGGCAGCGAAGGCGCTCATGATTTCGTGACCTGGAGACACCTGTTGTACTATGAGTTTTTGCCGAATTTGTGGCGTTCTAATTGATGAGCATTACATCGAAAGTTATTTTTTGCCACAAAAGCCAGGTATTTTTGACAGACATTCTGTCACATAAAAGTAAATCTTTTAAATTGATCATAGACTCGTAAAGACGATCCCAGGGGTAAGGTATGCTCCATACCAACTCCGGACCATCTCCGTACCAACTCCCGAAAATTGGAGAGTTGGTATAGCATTGGTCGAGGCTTGAATACTCTTGTTGATTAGCAAAATTGACGTATGCCATGTTGGCAAAAAAATCTCTGAATAAAGTAATTTCAGGAGGTACTAGAATTTATTTCATAGGGGTGCCGGTATGTTGTTAGCCTCTCTGTGTTTTATATCGTTAACAGAGATTTAATCGAACCTTAGAGGAATATGAAGTCACAAGAAGCTAGGAAGTATATATTCATTCCCATTCACTTCACAGTTGTCAATGAATCTCATCAAGTCATACTTTAGACGAGCGTAGTTTTCCATATTGATTTGAAAAACTTCCAAAAAAAGTTGGAAATTCAATAATTGAAAAGTACCCTTATGGACTATGGAAGATGATGATTCGTTGCTATTAGCTTCATGGGCGATACTTTTTTGAATTTTATAACAATAAATATTGATCAGTAGATGTATGATATATACAGCAACACACCAAGTATATACCAATTTTAATATGGGCAGCAGGCGTTTACGATTGTTTTCTCAGTCTATGGCCGTGGCAATAATATTTCTGTGTACGCTAAGCATTGGCCCTTTAACCGCACAAGACAGTACCTTAGCTCTGCAGGATCTTTCTGCATTTGATGATCCATCCGATAGTTGGAAGATAGCAGGAAGTGTGACAGCCTCTCTGGAATCAGAAAATGAAATTAATTTTACCGAAGGAACAGGCGTTTTAGTCAACGACCCGACTGATCACAACGGCAGAGACCTGATCACAAATGCTGAATATGGCGATATGGACCTCGAACTTGAGTTTATGATGGCAAAAGGATCCAATTCGGGCATCTATCTCCAGGGGCGATATGAAATTCAGCTGTTAGACAGCTGGACTGTGAAAGTGCCCACGTCCGGAGATAATGGTGGAATTTACGAGCGGTGGGATGAGAGTCGACCGGAAGGACAAAAAGGGTACCAGGGATATCCTCCGCGCCAGAATGCAAGTCGTGCACCCGGTGTTTGGCAGCATCTTAAAATCTCTTTTCAGGCACCCCGGTTTGATGAGAACGGCAACAAAATCGAAAATGCCAAAATACTTAACGCTGAGCTTAACGGGGTAACCATACATGAGGGTGTAGAACTGCAAGGCCCAACCAGGGGAGCCATGGGCGGAAATGAAGTTGACCGGGGACCCCTTCGGTTTCAGGGTGATCACGGAGCGATAGCGTTTCGGAATATTAAAATCCATCGATATGATGGGGTAGCTCCTACAGTTCAGGATTTGAACTATACTATTTTTGAAGGGCCGTTTGAAGAAGAGCCCAACGTGGATTCCCTGTCAGCCTCTGCATCCGGTACATCGGATTTTTTGACGACTAACTTGTTTGGTTTGGATGACCAATTTTTACTTCAGTACAAAGGTACGCTTACCAATAAAGAAGCCGGGGAATATCAATTTCGTTTGAATACCTCTGGTGGTCCGGGCATTCTAAAAATTGACGGGGAAGAAGTGATTTCGTTTGATGGTGAAAATGAGCAAACGGTATCTCTTTCAGAAGGTGAAGTTCCGTTTGAGATTCAATATTTGAAACTAGCGGGTTGGGCTGAGCCAAACTTTTGGCTTGTGGTTTCAAGTGAGAACCTTCGGGATCACCTGTTGACTGACCATCAAATAATCAGACCTAATCAACCAAAATCTATTTATGTGAGGGCAGAGGATAAACCGATGCTGCGAAGCTTCAGGCATTTACCGGGCGGAACCATTCTTACGCATGCAATATCGGTGAGCAGTTTAGATAAAGTTCACTATACATACGACCTGAAAAGTGGCAACCTGATACAACTGTGGAGAGGAAATTTCTTAGATGTAACCCCCATGTGGTACAGCCGGGGTAATGGTACTTCCAGACCCGATGGATCTGTTTTGAACATATTCGATGATCAGGCATTGGCTTTCAATCAACTTGAAGATGAACAGGCCGTTTGGTCTAACGATACGACCGGAACAGGC
>CAYRDO010000169.1:0-4126 GCA_964422985.1 uncultured Rhodohalobacter sp.
TGTGAAATCACCATCCAGCCCATTGATGAATTGGAACCGGATGCGGCTATTATCTTTTCTGATATTCTGACCATTCCCCAAGCATTGGGAATTGATGTTGAATTGATTTCGGGCAAAGGTCCTGTCATGAATAATCCTATTCAAACCGTGGATGATGCGTTTGCAATTCTTGCGGAAGATGTCCCGAAAAAATTACAGCATGTGATGGATGCCATCACACTAACCCGAAAAGAGTTAAACGGTCGAGTTCCTCTGATCGGTTTTGGCGGCGCTCCCTGGACATTGTTTTGTTATATGGTTCAGGGCGAAGGATCACGAAATTTCGATAAAGCGAAAGCTTTTCTGACTCAACACCCGGATGCTTCCCGCCACGTGATGAAAGAGCTCACCAAAGCCACGATTGATTATCTAAACGCGCAGGTTGATGCCGGAGCACAAGTCATTCAGCTATTTGATTCTTGGGCTGGTATTTTGAGTCCCGATGATTTTAACGAATGGTCACTCCCCTATTTGATGGAGATTACCAAGGCCATCAAAGAAGTGCCGGTTATTCTCTTTGCGAAAGGAGCCTGGTATGGACTGGAACGAATGAGTTTTAAAAGCGGAGCCTCCGCACTCGGACTCGACTGGACAATTTCTCCCGAATTTGGTCGTGAGAAAACAAGAAATAATATCACGCTACAGGGAAATTTTGATCCGACACATCTACTCGGACCAATTGAGGACATTGAAGCAAAAACCAAACGCATGATCGACCGTTTTGGAACACAACGATATATCGCAAACCTCGGCCATGGAATTCTGCCAAATGTTCCGGTAGATCATGCAAGAGCATTTGTGGATACGGTGAAGAGTTACGAAAGGCAAATGTAAACCTCCCCTCGTGAGAGGGGATTGAGGGGTGTGTTCAATGTCATCTATAAAAGAACAATTCGCAGCATACATCCAAAATCTTCAAAACGAAATCTGTTCGGCACTCGAAGAGATCGATGGAAAATCTACCTTCCGTGAAGATGATTGGGATCGTGATGGCGGAGGCGGTGGTAAAACTCGTGTTATTTCTAAAGGTGACGTTTTTGAAAAAGGCGGTGTCAACATTTCCACAGTTCATGGGGAGCTTCCTGAACCAATTCAAAAGCATTTTAACGTAGAAGATGGCTGGTTTTGGGCCGGTGGAATTTCACTTGTTGTTCATCCAAAAAGTCCGATGATCCCAACCGTTCACGCCAATTTCCGCTATTTCGAATTGTATGATGACGAGGAAATGACTAATGCGGTTGATGGTTGGTTTGGCGGTGGCGCCGATCTGACTCCCTATTATCTCTACGAAGAAGATGCCCGCCACTTTCATCAAACATTCAAAGATGTCTGCGATAAACACGGCGAAGATCTCTATCCCGATTTCAAAAAGCAGTGTGATGAATATTTCTACAACTCACACCGAAATGAAGCACGTGGAATCGGCGGGTTGTTTTTTGATTATCGTCGCGCGGATGAAAAACGAAGTTTAGAGGACTGGCACGCTTTTGTAGAAGATACCGGCAAAGTTTTCCTGGATTCTTATATTCCAATTGTAGAGAAGCGAAAGGACGAATCCTATGGAGAAGAAGAACGATACTGGCAGGAGATCCGCCGGGGACGATATGTTGAATTCAATCTTATCCACGATCGTGGAACACTATTCGGCTTAAAGACAAGCGGACGAATTGAATCCATTTTAATGAGTCTGCCCCCGGAAGTTCGCTGGGATTATGATTTTAATCCAGAAAAAGGAAGTCGAGAAGCGAAGTTGATTGAGGTTCTAAAAGAGCCGAGAGAGTGGGTTTAAATTAAGCCATCCTCTTCAACAATCTCCCCAAAAATTTATTCCCATATATCTTGTTGATATGATTCATATCGGCAATCACCACCAACTCTTTTCGGCTTCGGGAGAAAGCAACATTGAGTAATCTGGGGACACTCAAACCGTTCTTTTCTTCATCAAACGGGCGGACGGAATAGTGGCGTGTTCTGCCCCTCTGTTCTTCACCGCTCATCACAGTATCAAAAATGATATAATCTTTTTCTCTTCCCTGGAATGTGTGAATAGTTCCAACCTCAACATTTCGAATTCCGGCATCATACAGACGATTTCTCAAATCATAAACTGCACTTCGGAACGGGACAATAACTCCAACCTGCTCCATAAAAATTCCTCGTCCCTCCATATTTTTCACGAGTCGCTCAATGACAGTTTGATGAATCAAATTAACCGGCTTAAACCCTTGTTCGCCTGATTTTTGTTCCAAAACCGGTTTATATTTAGAAGTATCTACAAGATGAAATGCCCGACCGGAAAGTGTATTTAGCGACGTTTCTTTCAGTTTCCCGGTTTTTAATCTTCCCTCATAAAAAACCGTACTAATGATGTCAGCAAGCGAAGATTCCAGCCGATACTGCGTATCAAAGAAAGAGGTAAATTCTGGATTTTCATCATGCCAGGTAAATAGATCTTCACTACTGTCGGCGCCGGAGACTGTTGTAAATATATCCTGCTCTAAAAAATCACGGGATTCTCGATCAGATGTCAATGCGATTGGGGGCAGCTGCATAGGATCACCCACAACTACCATATGCCATTTGGCGTGAGATGCCAGTACCATCAAATACGGAAGATTGGCCATCGACCCTTCGTCAACCACAACGGCATCGAATTCGAGATCATGAAACAGATCTGATGTACAAACCTTGGCAAGAGTCGTGGCAACCAACTGTTTTTTCCATAATTCCTTTCGATCGCTAACCTGAGTCAGCTCTTCAATTTTGTCTTCAAGCTCTTCGATTCCACCCGCATCTTCGAGTTTCTGTTCGATCAGCTTCAGTTCCAGTTCTTGGTTGGATGTTGGTTGCTTCCCATTTTTAAATCGTTTCTCAACGGCTTTCAACGCTTGTTCTCTCCGACTCAACAGATCCACCCATTCACCGGCTTCCTCTTTTCGATCTTGAATAGCTTGCTCGATCTGAACGGAAAACTGGTAGGAATCCAGCGTATCGTGATCTAAAACAGCATCTCCAAAGCGTGTAATTCTATTTGGGTTGATATCAATCTCAATCTCATCCAATGCATGAAGCGAACTCAAAAGCCCCACATCTACAGCACGATTGGTATTCGATGCAAACAGTACCTTTTTCCCCTGAGCCAGGTAGTTAGCGATGATATATCCGAGTGTATCCGTTTTACCGGTTCCGGGTGGTCCCCAGATAAAAAGAGACCGACATTCCATCGCTTTCCGAATGGCATCGGACTGAGCTGCATTCCGCTTCTCATCCTGGATGATTTCACCATTGGATGGAATCACCTCTTCCACCGGGTTAAACAATCTCTCCAGCCTTTTTGAGGCTTCCTCTTTTCTGTCTAAAAGTTTTTCAATTTCTGATAGCGTACGCTTCAAGACAAAATCGTTTTCCCATTCCAGATCCACTTTATCAATCGATAAACCAACTTTCTCTGGAAATCTGAGAACGACTGTTTTATCCTCAAAAGAGACCGGATGAACCATCCAAACCTCATCTTGTATGGTGGCTTTGATCTCTTCAGCAAATCGAATAGAGGGCTGATGACATTCGAAACTATAATCCGATGCGTCGCCCACTCCACTGTTTACAAGTTCCCCGCTGAATAGAATCTCTGTTGATGGTCTTTCGCGAACCGTTTCGATCTCCGATTCAAGAGCCGACTTCGCTTGACGGATCAGTTCCTCAATGTTCATTATTTAGTGAAAGATGAAAAAGCAAAAGTGAAAAGTTTCATTTCTGAAAGAAAGGTACTTAGCTTCTAAGGCAAATGAAACGGAAAACTGAGGATTGCTGATTGCTGATTAACGAAATAAATTTCTCGATCTGAAGTTAAATGATCTTTCCGCATATCTGACGCAAGTGTTCAGCGAAGCGTCACTTGTGCCCCTTTTCCTTTGCAAAGAAACTCAGCACAAGTGACATCCTTGGGGTAGTGATTGCAGAAAGATTTTTCCCAGCAAGACATTCTCTACCATTATTCCAACTTGGAAATACCGGCATTCACATCTCACGTTTGCTACTGATCCCACAATTCGGCCCGAATCATCTCCGCACTTTTTTCTGAGATGAT
>CAYRDO010000169.1:4226-8805 GCA_964422985.1 uncultured Rhodohalobacter sp.
GCTACTGATCCCACAATTCGGCCCGAATCATCTCCGCACTTTTTTCTGAGATGATGTACTCTAATTTGATTCGGCTTTTCTCTGGAACTTTGGCTTCCACCAATCTGGCACTTGCGGGTGTATACACGATCAGGTCGGTGTTTCGCACAAAGAGTGGTAAGGATTTTCCGTACGTAGCGCCGGCAACGAATGCACCCTCAAATTTAATGAGTGTCTTCAATTCGTCGATGATTTTTGGGATGGTATCTTCCTCGGCCGTCACGAGACCGATCGCTTCAATTCCTGATCTATCGATGATGGAGAGAAGTACATCGGCATCATAGTGAAATACAACCGGCAAGAGGCGAATTGCATCACTCAGATTTCGAAACTCCTTAACGAGATAAATTGGCACAAACAGGGCATCGTATCGGACCAAGTCATCATATTCCGACGCTTTGATGACTGAACTCTTCACGCCAATCTGATTTTTGATTGAATCGGAAAGCAACTTTGCAAGCTCGATCGTCTCCCCCACGGTAGCAATACTTTGGATTCGATCCGGCCACTCCATAAAACTGATCTGCTCCTCGAAA
The DNA here is from genome assembly GCA_964422985.1 of uncultured Rhodohalobacter sp. Lineage (GTDB taxonomy): Bacteria > Bacteroidota > Rhodothermia > Balneolales > Balneolaceae > Rhodohalobacter. Next base: position 4,802 of record CAYRDO010000169.1, read on the forward strand.
ATCGCTTCAACCTCCGATTCATCTAACCCGTAGCCAATCAGCTCTTCCAGCAACATCTGAAACTTTTCAGCAGCTAACTCCAGTCGTTCCGATTTATCGAGCGTGGTGCTTTGCTGCTTCACCAAAAACCCACGCCCCATTTCGCTTTCAACCAACCCTTCATCTGCCAACTGCTGATAGGCCTTTCGAACGGTATGGAAACTCGCTCCTAACTGCTTCCCTAGTTCACGGGTAGACGGCAGCATCTCTCCCACTTGAAACTGCTTGGTGGTGATCATCAAGCGAATACGATCTGCTATGTGTTTCGCGGAGTGTTGCACTTCAGGTTACAAGTTTCAGGATTCAGGATTCAGGATTCAGGATTCAGGTAAACATTGTATTTTTTCTTGCTATGAATGCATTTTTAAATGTACCATCACAATATCCATTATTATCATTTTGTGAGGACAGAAAAATACAATGTCTTGAACTTGTTTCGCGTTTGGAATTTCATAGTTAAGAATTACACACAATGTCTTTCATTGATTAATTTTTAAAACCTTACCGCCTTTGATGTTTCCTTCTTTAATCTCCATCAAAGCTTCATTCGCTTTTTCCAGCGGAAAGAGTTGAACATCCGGCCGGATTCCGGCTTCGGCAGCGATTTTCAACATCATCTGTACATCTTTTCTTGTAACGTTTGCAACGGATTTGATCTCTTTTTCCATCCAGAGATGAGTAGAGTAATCGATCTTTTGCAGGTAGTCGATATCAGAATCTTGCTTTCGGATAGCATTAATCACCAAACGTCCACCGGGTGCCAAATTTCGCAAGGCTTCCACATCAGGTTTCCATGCAGGAGTTGTATCAATAATCGCATGAAGTTTTTCAGGAGCGGTTTCTTCGGTATCACCCGCCCAAATGGCTCCGAGTTCAAGTGCAAATTCCCGCTCATTGGGATTCCTGGCAAACACGTACACATCACTATTTGGATAGAGATATTTAACCATTCGTAACACCAAGTGACCCGAAGCGCCAAAACCTGTTAGTCCGAGACGCTTTCCATCAGAAATATTCGTCAGTGAAAGCGACCGATAACCAATCGCTCCGGCACATAAAAGCGGAGCGGTTTCTTCATCATTTAATTCATCAGGAATGGCATAAGCAAATTCAGCAGGAACGGTCATGTATTCTGCGTATCCACCGTTTTTATCCCGACCGGTGGCTGTAAACTGCTCACATAAATTCTCTTCGCCCTCTCTACAGTGATAGCATTCACCGCAAGCTGAAAAGATCCATGCTACTCCAATGCGGTCGCCCTTCTCAAACTGGTCGACATCTTCACCAAGTTCCTCAACAAATCCAACAACCTGGTGTCCCGGAACTACGGGATAATTCTCAGGCGGAGTTCTTCCCTCAATTTCATCCAGTTCGGTATGGCATACTCCGCAAACCGATATTTTGAGTTGCACTTCACCTTTTTCAGGCATTGGTTTGGGAATATCGGTGAGATCTAATGGAGAATGATTCCGGCTCAAATCTTCAACACCATGTAATAGCATTGCTTTCATAAAACCGGAATCATTTTCTGTTTTTATTCTACTTCAGTTGCAAATCCCGGTTAGATATCCAGAGATTGCATGTATTCTGCATCTGCTTCAGCAGCATCCAGAGGAGTGGTGTCAGTATAAGCTTCCTGCTCCACAATAAAATGCTCCATCCCATTTTGCTGGGCCACTTCGAGGATGGATGGATAATCAATTGTACCAGTACCAAGCACTACAGATTCTGGATTCTCTCCTCCAGAAGAGTCCTTCACATGTCCACTTGTAAACCGACCAGGATATCGCTGAAGCCACTCGCTGATATCTTCTCCGGCAGCATGTACCCAATACATATCCAACTGAAAATCTACCAGTTCCGGATCGGTGTTTTCCATCATCACGACCTGTGGAATTTCACCATCCACTTCCTCAAATGAATATGCATGGTTATGATATGCGAACCTGAGACCGGCATCATTGGCTATCTGACCCAATTCATTGAACTGATCAGCCAAATCGTAAAAATCATCAATCGATTCCTGAGGACCGATGTACGGACAAGTGATATATGTAGCTCCAATCTCAGCAAGCTGATCCACTTTTTGCTGATAATTTTCAAATACATTCGCATGGCTGGAGATTAGTGTCAACCCCTGCTCATCCAGAAATTGTTTGAATTCAGTATGACTCATACCCCAGAAAATTCCCATCGAGCCTTCATAACTTTCAATCTGCTTATATCCAAAGTCGGCGAGGCTTGAAATTACTCCCCGAGGATCATCTCCGATAATGTCTCTTAGTGTATAAAGCTGTATTCCAAAGGTATTTGTTTCTACATCCATACCTTCGCCATCACCATCTGATGATGCACAAGATTGTAGAAAAGACAAACTTGTTAATGCTGCCCCACCGGCAAGAAGTCCGGATTTTTTGAGAAAAGAACGACGTGAATGATCCATTTTTATTTTATTTGGTTTTTTGATTGTTTTGGTTTTTCTATGATGCTCTGTTTTATTTACCCTAACTTGTAGCATCAGATCGTCTTGGTAGAATACAGAAGAATCTTATTCCCGTCAATTCAGATGTAATTCAAAAATAATTGATAAGTTTTGAAAGCTTTTGCCCCATCTATTTCAAAATCTTTTTCAATTCACTGAGCAGAAGCAGAGCCTCAATCGGAGTCATTCGCTCAGGGTCGCTGGCTTCAATCTTATCCATAAGTGTTTCGATTCGTGGATCTACATGTGTATCAAAAAGAGTCATTTGTGGAATCTGCTCCTGATTTTCTACTTGCTTCGTGGTCTTCTTGGCAGCCTCTTTTTTCGCCGCTGTTTTTTTGATGGCGCCGTTTCCTTCATGACTTACATCCAACGAATGACTTTCCAGGTTGGAGAGAATCTCTTTTGCCCGATTGATCACCACATCCGGCAACCCGGCCATATTCGCTACCTGGATTCCATAACTGTGGTCCGTTCCACCGCGAACCAGCTTACGCATAAAAATCACTTTGCCCTCATGCTCCTTCACTTTGATATTGAAATTTTTGATCCGATCGTACCGGCTTTCTAACTCATTCAATTCGTGATAGTGTGTAGCAAACAATGTTTTAGCCGCCACTTCCGGTTTGTTATGCAGATATTCCGAAAGTGCCCATGCGATACTCAAACCGTCAAATGTGCTAGTTCCTCGCCCAACTTCATCCAACAGAATTAGTGATTTTGGTGTGGCATTATTGAGAATGTTGGCCGCTTCATTCATCTCGACCAAAAATGTACTCTCTCCGGCAGCGAGATTATCGGAAGCACCCACCCGGGTAAAGATCTTATCCACCAGACCAATCTTCGCTTCTTCCGCGGGGACAAAACAGCCCAGTTGAGCCATCAACACAAGGAGTCCGGTCTGACGTAAAATGATACTCTTACCGGCCATATTCGGACCGGTAATCATCAAAATCTGGTATTCGGTATTGTCGAGATAGATGTCATTTGGAATGAAAGGCTCGCCTGCCGGTAGCGTTTTTTCTACAACCGGGTGACGACCTTTTTTTACATCTACGATATCGTCGTCATTAACTTCCGGTCGTACATAATTATTTCTGAACGAAACCTCTGCGAAACATTGAAGGCAATCCAGTTCCGCCAATGCAGCGGCAATCTGCTGGATCTCATCAGCAAATTCAGCTACGTAAAGTCTTAACTCTTCGAACAGCTCACCTTCCAGCGTTTTGCTTTTCTCTTCAGATGATAGAACTTTTTCCTCTACATCTTTCAGTTCCGGGGTGATGTACCGTTCGGAATTGACCAATGTCTGCTTCCGAATAAAGTGCTCGGGGACTTTGTCTTTATGAGTATTGGTCACCTCAATGTAATACCCAAACACTTTGTTGTAGCCGATCTTAAGGGATGAGATTCCGGTCTCCTTGGCCAGATCATTCTTTATCTTCGCTATATATTCTTTTCCGTTTCTAGCGATATCACGTAA
>CAYRDO010000169.1:8815-9301 GCA_964422985.1 uncultured Rhodohalobacter sp.
CTCATCCAGATCATCATCAAATCCATCGGCAAAAATTCCTCCATCTCGAATGCTGGCCGGCGGATCTTCCACAATGGCCTTTTCAATTCTTTCCTGAACATCTACCATCAATTTCAATCGACTGTTGATGGAATCAAGAAGTTCATTATCGGATTGTGCAATCTGAGCCTTCACTCGTGGTATTTGCGCCAGCGAAAGCTGAAGCTGTTTCAAATCACGGGCATTGGTTCGGCCTACACTAATCCGGCTGATCAATCGCTCAAGATCCCCAATTTGTCCCAACTCTTCGCGAAGTTCATGTCGTCGGTCGTGCTTTTGATACAACCAATCAACAGCTTCGAGCCGCTTTTGAATCTGCTTCACTTTTTTCAGCGGACGCATGATCCACTTTCGCAGCAAACGTCCGCCCATCGCCGTCACCGTATCATCCAAAATAGAAACCAGCGTCCCGTCGGTTCCGCCCTCCTGCATAGTGGTGGTCAGCTC
>CAYRDO010000170.1:0-9278 GCA_964422985.1 uncultured Rhodohalobacter sp.
TGTTGCCTATTGAAACGAAATTGAGTCACTTGTCATAAAAGCCGGAGCGGTTTATCAAATCAGTGAACAGTTTCGGGTAGCCGCAGATGGTATCTATTTTTTCCCCGGCGAGGATTCTTTTGGAATAGAATTTAACTGGTTAGAGTTCAACGCGAACGGTCATTATTTTGTCGCAAACCAGGAGAGCATGAATTTATATCTGTTAAGCGGCTTAAATTTTGCGACTCTTTTTTCCGATAATCAAAACATTCAACTGCCCAGCGGCGATAGTACGGATAAAGTTTATGTAGGGCTGAATATTGGTGCAGGAGTCGAGTTTTCTTTAGGATCAGTAGTTGGTGTAGTTGAGGGTAAATATGCGTTAAGTTCAGCACATCAACTTGTAATGTCAGCCGGATTAAGAATTCCATTATAAACTGCAAAATAGGTTTTTACACGTAAGTTATTTTTTTGATTATTGTTGAATAATTGCCTGTTGATGAGTTAACTTCTATCGATATCTATCAGATTTGTGTCAAACGCTTGACTAGGTGTACATCAATAAAAAAATCACAGAGGATGACACAATTCCAGAACGTATTTCGCATATTCAAGTGAATTGCAGATGTACTATCGAAATACATTTTTAAACAATAACTAATCCAAACAAATAATTAAATAAAATGAAAAAACTACTTACAGTCGGTATTTTAGTAACTGGGTTGATACTCCTGTCCAATACCAATCTTTACGCTCAAGGTGAAGCCGGAGATATTTCCGTTGGTGGTGGACTCGGATACGGTACAGAGATCGAATCAATTGGAATTCAGGCAGGTGGTGTCTACGTGATTAATGAGGAATTCAGAGGTGCTGTAGATCTTATTTACTACTTCCCCAATGAGATTGGTCCAGGATACGATTACACATGGTTTGAAATCAATGCAAACGCTCATTACTTGTTTGTAACCGAAGATGACCTGATTGCTTATGCGCTTGGTGGTTTGAACATCGCAACTTTATCTATTGATTATCCTAATAATCAATTCTTTGATGGAAGTGTTAGTGAATCAGAAATTGGTTTGAACATCGGTGCCGGCCTCGAGTACGATGTAGACTTCGCAAAATTCTACGCCGAGCTGAAATATGCTTTAAGTTCGGCTGATCAGCTTGTTATCTCTGCCGGACTTCGATTTCCGATCAACTAAGAATAGCAGCATCTAGCTAAAATCATTTTAAACCCTGAAGGCTTCAACGTTTTCAGGGTTTTTTATTTGGTGAATAGGGTATCAGCCAAGCAATATCCCATGACGAATCCCACCCGTCGAAGTGATGATTGAATCTCTGCCACACCAATCCATCACTTCTCTAAGGATCAAAATCCCTGCCAATACCACCTCTCCTCTGCCTGTTAAAAATCGCGGGTATTTTTGTTCGATTTCTTGCCACGATGTATGAGAAAAATCATCAATAAATTTTTGAACGGCATTTCTCTTCAGCCGGTATCCATTCAATCTGTCTGCCTCATAATCTTGCAAACCCAACTCAATCGCTGCAATGGATGTGATCGTCCCGGCCACCCCAATCAAATCAAATTCATCTTCAGGTTTTCTTTGTGATTTCAATAAACGTCGTATCTCCGATTCCGCTTTTTTAATTTGCTGTTGACTCGGCGGATTATCATCAAAAAACCGCTCCGTGAACCGAACACTCCCCATATCAATAGAAACGGCATGTTTCAACTCATATCCTTTGCCAAATGCCAACTCAGAGCTTCCGCCGCCAATATCTAAGATCAAATTCCCTTTGACGGATCGATCCTTTAAAACGGAAAGAGCTCCTTTATACGTCGTCTCAGCCTCTTCTGGCCCACTCAGCAATCGAATCTCCCATCCTGTTTTTTGCTTTACCAAGTCTATGAATTCCGCTCGGTTGGAAGCATCGCGGACAGCACTTGTGGCAGCTACAATTGTCCGAGGAGCCAATTCAGGATAATTCTGATCCAAATACTCTCTGTACTCGACCAAATTTTCTAAAACTCTGTCAATGCTATCCTGATGGAGATTTTTCTCTTTATCCACCCCTTTTCCCAACCGGGGAATTCGTTGCTTTTCCTCAAGAGGATGAATTTTTCCATTCTTAATTTCTGCTACAAGCAGTAAAACGGTATTGGTACCAATATCAATGGAAGCAGAAATCATGCGTCTGTTTTTCGGATTTGAATTGCGATCCACTCCTCTTCATGCTGAATATCTGTTACTTCAACCGGCAATTCAGACAGCACATCTCTCACAGCATCTTCGTCGGTTTCCAGCAAACCGGAAAGACAAATAACGCCTCCCTCATTTGTATGATCGACAAGGTCCGGAATCATTTCAACAAGCACATTTCGGTTGATATTCGCCAAGACAAGATCAAAAGCCTCATTCTCATCAATTGTATCTATTCCACCGAATCGAATTTCAACAGAGTTTTCAACCTTATTCAGAAGAATATTTTCCAGCGCATTGTCACGGCTCCAGGTATCAATATCAAAACCGACTGCTTTTTTGGCTCCTAATTTGATCGCCGCAATCGCCAGAATTCCTGTTCCGGTTCCGGCATCAAGAACTGTTTTTCCAGACAGGTCAATCTTTTGAATCTGTTGCAACATTAAGCGAGTAGTTGCATGATAGCCCGTTCCGAATGACATCTTCGGATCAATTTCGAGAAGAATTTCATCACCTGCGGGAGATTCTGTCGACCATGTCGGCTTCACCAGAAATCGGCCAATTCGTTGAGGTTGAATTGTGCGCTCCCATGTTTCATTCCAGTTTTGTTCAGGAATATCCTCAAATTCCATAATCGAGTCCCCGGAGTAGGCAGCAATTAACTGTTCAAGATATTCACGGTTTGAGTCGTTAAAGCGTTTCTTTTCGATGTAGGCAACCAGTTTGTCATCAAACTGTTCAAAACCGTAGAAATCGAGATCCATCAATTCGGCGATGAAAAGTTCATGCAGGTCGGGAGATAGTTCAAATTCTACTCTCAAATAATTCATTGTGGGATCCGGTTATAAATCAATTCAAGTAACACATCACCAACGGCTTGTAAAACCTCTCTGTCGATGATCTCCAGATTATCATTCTGTGTATGCCAGTACGGGGCAAACTCAAGCTCACCCGTTGGCGACACTCGATGATGAATAATGTTAATCATTGGAATTCCTGTAAGCCCTTCAACAATATAATGATCATCTGAAACTCTGCTACCAACTTCATCTAAAAAAAGATCTTCATACCCGAACTCTTGTCCAATAGCCCATACCTCATTCACCAGGTTCGGAGCAAAATCCATGGAATAACCCTCTTTTGGAAATTGAGCATTCTGTCCGCCCACCATATCTAATAAAATCCCAAATCGCGGACGATATCCCGGAACAGGCGGATTATTCCCCCAATGTCTTGATCCGAGGAAATAATTTTGTAAATCGGATGGTTCGCCGTAATCCTCTCCATCAAAAAGAATGATATCCACACCAATCGGCAACTCGTTCTCGGCAAAGATATTCGCTAATTCCATCAAAACGGCCACGCCACTCGCTCCATCATCGGCTCCCAAAATAGGTGAATCAGGATCATCAGGATCTTCCTCGGCTCTGGGCCTGGAATCCCAATGAGCGGCTAACAGAATTCGATCTTGTTTTTCTGTTCCAAATGAAGCAAGAAGGTTATACAGTTGAAGAGAATCACCATAGACTTCCGTTTCAAAGGATTGAACAAACACAGAATTCTGCCCTGCTGTTTCTATAAAATGATTTCGAAAATACTGCACTGCCTCACGGTGAGCTTCAGAGTTCGGAACTCTCGGACCAAACTCTACCTGATCTTCAATGTATTGATAGGCCTGATCTGACGAGAAATCCGGAACCTCTCTTCCCTGCTCTTGGAATTGAAGCCCCGAATCGGATGTGCAGCCATTGAGAATCAGGAATAGTAGTATCGCCAAGTATTTTAATTTCATAAAAATATTCTTGAGAAGTGAAAGGGATTACATCTTCGGCTGGTGATTGTCTTTTTCACCTGCCGAAACTTCACGGTCCTGCCAGTGAAATTTGGCAGCCAAAGTGGATTTGGCAGCCGAGGTGCCATATCCGAAAAAATCAATCGGCAGGCGATGCCTCTTTTACTCAGGACGAGCAACAATTCTGGCGGAGGATTGATGAACGGGAAAAACAATGGTATCCAGGATATTTACATGCGACGGGCGGTTGGCAACAAAGTGAATAATCTCTGCGATGTCTCTGTCGGTGAGCGGAGTCATATCTTTATAAACTTCATCCGCCTGTTCTTTATCGCCATGAAATCGGACCTCACTGAATTCAGTTTCGACTAGCCCGGGGGAGACAGCACTGACGCGAATATTGGTGCCGGTCAAATCCATTTTGGCCGCTTGAGTGATCGCTTTTACGGCGTGCTTCGTCCCACAATAAACAGATCCGCCGGGATATGCCTCGTAGCCTGCAATCGATCCGATATTGATAATGTGCCCTTCATCTCGTTCCTTCATCCGCTCAGAGACAAACCGGGTCATCGATAACAGACCTTTGATGTTAGTGTCTATCATCGCATCCCAGTCTTCAAAATCCGCATCGTCAATTGAATCCTTTCCGGAGGCTAAACCAGCATTGTTTAATAAAATGTCGATCGGTTCTTCGATCGAATCCACACACGCTTTGCAAGCTTCACGATCCCGAACATCAAATGAAAAGATTTCAACATCAACAGAATGCTCAGTTTGAAGGTTTTTCTGAAGTGTTTTGAGCCGCTCTTCACGTCTGCCTGTGATGATCAGATTCGCACCGGATTCAGCAAATATCTCCGCAGAAGCTTTTCCAATACCTGATGTTGCACCCGTGATTAGAATCCATTTGTCTTTGAGGCGGTTCATGAACCCGAGGTTTGCAGAGACTCAAATTGTTTTGCGGCTCTCAAAATATCTGTTTCATGGAACGTATTTCCCATAAACTGAACCCCGTATGGTAGTCCGTTGGAATGAGTTCCGGCAGGAACACTGATTCCACAAATTCCGGCTAAGTTCGCTGAAATAGTGTACACATCATTCAGATACATTTGAAGCGGATCATCCTGATTTTCACCCAGTTTAAAAGCTGTGGTAGGCGCTGTAGGTGAAACAATCACGTCAACTTCTTTGAAGGCATCCAAAAAATCCTGTTTGATCAGGCGACGCACTTTTTGGGCTTTGCCGTAGTACGCGTCATAATAACCGGCACTGAGAACGTACGTTCCCAGGATGATTCGTCGTTTCACCTCGGTTCCAAAACCTTCCGTTCTGGATTTTTTGTAGAGTCGAATTAAAGGCGAGTCGATATCAGCAGTATCTAAAGCCGTAGATGACTCAGCTGCTTTTTTCAACTCCTTGCGTTCCTGAGCTAGTTCTTCTTCCACCTCTTTGAAATCAGCGCGATGGCCATATCGAATGCCGTCATACCGCGCCAGGTTACTGGATGCTTCAGCCGTAGCCAAAATGTAGTATGTGGCGATTCCATATTTCATGTGAGGAAGTGTCACCGGCACTAACTCTGCGCCGTCACTTTCAAGCTCTTTCAGTTGAGATTCAATTCCTTCGCGAATTTCATCATCGAGCCCATCCCCAAAATATTCTTTGGGAACACCGATTTTAAGTTTGTCTGACGCATTTTGAACGGCTTCGGAATATTTTTCAACCGGTTTGTCTGACGAGGAGTTGTCCATCGGATCATCTCCCGCGAGATGTTCGAGCAAAATAGCCGCATCCGTCACGTTTTTTGCAAACGGGCCGATACAGTCAAAAGAAGAAGCATAAGCTACCAAGCCGTACCTGGAAACGCGACTGTACGTTGGTTTCAATCCAACCACGCCGCAATACGAGGCAGGCTGACGAATAGAACCACCCGTATCAGAGCCAAGAGATGTATCGCACATATTTGCTGCAACAGCGGCAGCACTCCCACCGCTGGATCCACCCACTACATAATCTGTATTGAGGGGATTTTTAGACGGACCATAAATGGTATTCTCTGTCGATGAACCCATCGCAAATTCATCCATATTGGTTCGTCCAATGAGGATAGCATCTTCTTTCTTCAGTTTTTTGATGACAGTGGCATCATAAACACTTTCGAAATTATGGAGTATGTGGCTTGCACAGGTAACTTTTTTACCCTTTTCGCAGATCACATCTTTCACGCCAACAACCATTCCGGCCAGTTTCCCGGCCGTTCCGGCATCTATCTTTTTTTGAACCTCAGAGGCTTGCTGTTGAACATCTTTTTCATCAACGGAAACAAAGGCGTTTACCTCTGGATTGGTTTCCTCAATGTTTTTTAGATATTCGTCACATATATCAGTGATCTTTTGCTTACCTGATTTCAGTTGCTCTTGAACGGAGAGCAGATTTTTCATTGAGAAATGCTATTTTTTTTCGGTTTGTTCTGTCTTCTTCTCTTCGTATTTGGTGGATTTGGATACGTCTTCCTTTCCTTTATCGATCTCTTTTTTGATATCGTCGGAAGCTTTTCGGAATTCGTTTATACCCTGTCCAATTCCACGTGCAAGTTCAGGGATGCGTTTTGCACCGAACAGAAGTAAAATCACGAGAACAATGATCACCATTTCAAAACCGCCTGGCATACTCATACAATAATCCTTATTTATTTGAATTGTTATTATGTAACGGTCGAAAGATAAAAAATATTTACCAACCGTTTATAGATGTGAATGAAAAAATGTTTAAACTTTCTTCGGAATTTATTTGCATTTCTTCTCCACAACTGTTTTATAGCTATTCGAAAGATATTTGAAACAACAGACTAAGATTAAAATTAAATTATGATTTGGACAGTAGAATTAGCCGCAGCACTTGATGAAGCCCCTTTTCCCGCAACCAGAGAGGAATTGATTGAATGGGCTGAACGAAACGGGCTTCCAAAGCAGGCTATTAATAACTTATATGAGCTCGACGAAATTGAAGAAGGCGAAGAAACCATTTATGAAGGCATCGAAGACATTTGGCCCGATTATATTCGCAAAGAAGATTTCTTTCATGGAGAGGAAGACGAAGGTTTTGATTACGACGATGTATAATTCATCAAGATCCGTATTCAATTTCTTACAATTCTTAACGTTCATACAGCGATAATCTATTGACACTATATTAATCTGATTGTGTGAAAAAAACCTTACCGCTCTTTTTTTGCCTGTCATTACTGATTCTATTGCCATCTGCGGGAATAGCTCAGAATAATGACCAGCAAAACCAGAATTCTACAGATGAGGAAGAAAACCAAGTTGTTAGAATTGTTCGATTTACGGGTAACGATCATGTTTCAGACACATCTCTGGAGACACTCGTACGAACCCGCAATAACAGGGAATTTTTAGGAATCCCCAGATTTACTCCCTGGTATTTTATACACCAATTATTTGGCGTTGGAGAAGCTCCGGCATTGCTGGATCGCGAAACAGTGGCTAACGACATCAACCGGATTGAGGTTTATTACGAAAACCTTGGTTTTTTTGATGTGAGTGTAGACACTACCATCGTAGAATACCGGGAAAATCGGTACGAGGTCTCTTTTATCATTGATGAGGGACCCGGGTCTGATATCCGAAATGTATCTTACACGGGCCTCCCCGATTTTGAGAGCCCCGATATATTAAACCGGTTTTATGATCAAAGCTTATTCGCGGAAGAACGTCTCAACGATTCTACATTTGCGTACCGTGAACCTTACCGGGCACAATTACTGCGCCAAGAGCAGACTCGAATCATCGATTTTTTAAAAAATCATGGTTATGCTGCTGCTCAGCGAGATTCTGTTCGGGCATTAGTCAAAAGAGATCAAGAAAATCCGCAGCAGCTCGATGTCCTTTTTGCCATCAGGTCGGGGAAGCTATATCAATTTGGAGATGTTCATATCACTCTCACCGGTCCCGACGATGAGAATGAGCAATTTGATGATTCTTTAACGGTTGAAGGACCTCCGCACACAAATAGCGGATTTACAATCAACATGAAAAAGCAGGATTCTGCTCAGTCTGAGTTTAGCCTGCTAACGGAGCAAATTCGGTTTACGCCCGGAAATCGGTTTGATCAATCCGCATATCTTCAATCGATAAACTCCTTCCAAAATCTTGGAAATATGATTATCGATCGATTTGGGTTGAGTGAGGATAGCTCCCTGCCGGATTACTCCCAACAAGAGATCCCCGTTTATTTTAATCTCCAAACCATCCCAAAGCACTCGCTTAGAATGGAGTTCTTTGGAATGAGACGGTATGGATTCGGTACGGGGGTTGGCGCAAACTATAGTAACAACAATGTGTTCGGGCGATCTGAAAATTTAACAATTGGAATCAACGCAAACTTTGAATTCGTTACGTCAAACACACTTAACGAGATCGCGCCGCGAGACAGTACCGGAAGGCGAACAAATACAGGCGCCGAAATTTTCCAGAGTTACGAAATGCGGGCTGAATATTCCGTCCCGCGGCTGAATTTTCCATTCGGCTTTATGACCGACTACGATTTTATTGAAAGTGCCCGAACCCGGTATTCGCTGACCTATAGCCAGTCGAATCAACTCTATTTTGATATTAATTCCGATATCCGGTTTAACCTTCGGTATGAATTCAGGCATTCATCCAGGTTAACAAGTTTCCTGGATCTGATTGAATTGGATATTGTCGATACAACTCCATCGTCTGTATTCCGGCGTAATCTCATAGAGGAATTTGGCGAAGGCTCATTTGAACTTTTGCGAATTCAGCAGGATTTCGACCCTCAATTTTCGTCTGTTATCCGGTATACATTGCGAAGCCAAAATACTGACCTCATTCAACGCGATTATGGCTATTTCAGCGAATATTCACTGGCATTCGCTGGTAATATTCCGCATACTATCGACCGATATTTGGTAACTCCTGGCACAGTTGAAGGAACTCTTCCATCCCCTTTTGGTATTTCAACCAACGCACTTTCATACAGCCGTTATGTTAAACTCACGGCTGATTATCGACGATACATCCCACTCTCACCCAATACAGTGTTTGCGTTCAGAGGATTTGCCGGTATCGCTCAACCATATGGCGGCAGTGAAACAATCCCCCTCAACCGACGATTTTTTGCCGGCGGCAGTAACGACATTCGAGGATGGAACCCATTTCGTTTGGGCCCCGGCGGAATCAGCCCGGATGAGGTTACAATTCCAGGTGGAGAAATTAAACTGGCTCTTTTTAAAGAGTTCAGACATGTTGTGTTGC
>CAYRDO010000171.1:0-9262 GCA_964422985.1 uncultured Rhodohalobacter sp.
CTTCACCCGGTTCAAAAATTCGGGGTCGGAGATGCCGTTTTCTTTATTGGTGTCGATGATGAACTCAAGGGGGACAAGGGGAGAAAGTTCTACGGAGAAGAAATTACTGTCCTGAATAAGTTCCGAGTCCCTGCTTACATCATCAAAAACCCTGCCGTTAACCTGCAGCTGATACATCCCGGTCCCGATGAAAATAGTTATAAACAGCCAGGATATACTTATCGACTTGTAGTTTTTTTTGTTGAAGTCGGAAAGTTTTAATAGCCACCTGCCCAGGAAAGGATAGAGTTTAGCCCCTTTTTCTTTAAATACTTTTTATATGAAGTAATCATTTTAGACAACTCCGTAACTGCTGCCCGATTTTCTTCATCCACTTTTTCTGAGATATAACCTCTTCGTCGTGATTTTGTGCTACACACGACACATTCATGAGCACTATCCCAAGCTATCTGCAAGAATCGATTAAAATTAGCGTAAGTACTGGCTGAACCTTCGGCGATATTGAGTGCAATCAAATCGGCTGCTTTAATAAATTGAGATGCCAATTTGTACGTTTCATGCTTCGGAAAAGCATTGATCTGACCATTTACAACATCTGCAAAATCTAATGCTTTCTGGTACATCTGCAATTCTTCAATTTTGAAATAATATTCACTTTCCATTTTTAGTTGATGAGTTTTGGAGTTTATGAGTTCGTGATGAGTTACCAAGTACGTCCAGTTATTTATCCACTCAGAATCATAAACCCTCAAAACTCAATAACTAAGAACTCACAAACTCACCTCCTCACAAGCTCCTCATCACATCAAAAAACTCCTCAATCTTATCAAAATCCTTTAAGCCGGGTGATTCTTCTAATCCGCTGGACAGATCTACAACATCCGGTGATACTTTTTCAATCGCTTGCTGCACGTTTCCAGCATTTAATCCACCGGACAGAAAAAATGGCTTTCCCGTCGAGAGATTTTCTAAAAGTGACCAATCAAACGTCTGACCCGTTCCTCCATAAAGTCCGTCGATTTTTGTATCAAACAGAAAGTAATCGGCTGAGTTTTTGTAAACTTCTATGTCTGAGGCCAGCTCATCCGGTTCTGTTTCCGATGTGATATGAAACGCTTTTATGATTGGAAAATTGATCATATCACAATATCCGGGAGATTCATCGCCATGCAGTTGTACCAAATCGATGCCGGTTTGTGTGGCGATATCATTCACATCATCCAAGGCTTGATTTACAAATACTCCAACTTTCTGAGGACCTTCAATCCAGTTGATAATCGCTCCCGCTTTAGCCGGTTCAATGTATCGCGGACTCTTATCGTAAAAAATAAATCCAAGGTAATCAGCGAGTGCACCTGCTACGAATCGTGCATCTTCAAGTGTGGTTATGCCACAAACCTTAACCTTCGTTCTTTTTTTCGAATCTGTTACCATCAATTTAGTTTACAATTTAAAATAATTTTATAGGCATTTTTTAAAGTCCCCTCTTGAGAGGGGATTTAGGGGTGTGTCGAAAATGGTTTAGCTGCTTTAGAAGCAACACACCCCTCGATCTCCGAAACACGCTTTGCGCGTTCGGTTTTACTTTTCCACTCTCAAGAGGGGACTTTCTTAGCTTTCAACTCTTCAAATTCATCGATGAACCGCTTCAGTCCATCCCCAATATCCGGCTGCCTCATAAAATGTTCACCTACAAGAGCAGAATGAATGTTATGCTTGTACAGTTTCATCAGGTCTTCCGGTTTGTGAATGCCACTTTCTGAAACGGTAACAACCTCATCCGGAGCCATTTCCAGTAACTCAATTCCACGATGAAGATCCACTTCAAACTTCTTCAAATCACGATTATTGACTCCTAAAATTTGGATCTCATTCCAATCCAGGCTTTCAACCTCTTCTTGTTCGTAACATTCTACTAACGTCTGAATTCCAAATTCATTTGCAGCCGCAAGAAGTTCAGGTAGCTGACTTCCCTCATACATTGTGACAATCAAAAGTATCGCATCTGCTCCATATGCTTTTGCTTCTTTTATTTGATATGGATCAATAACAAAATCTTTGCGCAACAATGGAATAGGAGAAATATCTGATATCTGTACAAGGTATTTTAGCGATCCCTGGAAGAAGGGTTCATCCGTTAATACAGAAATTGCAGAGGCTCCATTTTCAATGTAGGCATCGGCTATTTTTAGAGGATCAAAATCGGCCCGAATCACTCCTTTGGATGGAGATGCTTTTTTCACTTCTGCGATAATCGAAACAGAATCTCCTTTTAGCGACGCAGCAAAATCTAGTCGCTCTTTCTCATACCCTTTCAATGATTCCAGATCCCGAAAGGAAATTTCCCTTTTTCGCTTTTTGAGATCATCACGGGTTTGATTCGCTATTTTTTCCAGAATATCAGCCATATTTACCGGTCTGCAATCGCTTGTGATTCTTTAATAAACTGTTCCAGTTTTTGTTGGGCCTTGCCAGAATCGATACTCTCAGCGGCCATCTGTTTCGCCTCTTCCAAATCATCAGTGATTTTTGACGCGCGAATCGCAAACGTAGCATTTAATTCAGCAATATCCCGTTGGGCTTGGGTTGATTTTCCACTCACAACATTCAGCATAATTTCAGCATTTTTTTTCGCATCACCGCCTAACAGAGATTCATGAGTTGTTTTTTCATATCCAAGTGATCCGGGATCAAACGTAACGGAATCGCCACTGAGATGTGTTTTAAGTTCAAATATTTCACTTTGTGATGTGGTACTCACCTCGTCTAAACCATCATGAGCATTCACGTCTGAAGATTTCCAAGAATCTGAATCATCTTTTTTGCGGTCTCCTTGTTGAAAGCCCCTATCACCTGGCATTTCACATTTGCAGGATTCACCAACGGCCCCAGAATATTAAAAAAGGTTCTCATTTTTAGCGATCGTCGGGCCGGCATCACGTGTTTCATTGCCGGGTGGAAATTAGGGGCAAACATAAATGCCATTCCGGTCTTTTCAAACAGTTCCTCTACCTTTTCTTTTTGCAGATTCGGAACCACTCCAAGCGATTCTAACACATCATAACTGCCACTCTTACTTGAAACGCTTCGGTTGCCATGCTTCAGGACCGGTACACCCGCACCCGCTACAATAAACATGGCTGTTGTGGAGATGTTGAACGTCCCCGATTTATCGCCACCTGTTCCGCAAAGGTCCACGGCATTTGTAGTGTCGACCTCTACAGGAACTGCCGCTTCACGCATCTCTTTTACGAAGGAGGTCAATTCGATAACGGTCTCCCCTTTCATCCGCATTCCCATTAAAAAGGCAGCAATCTCTTCATTGGAAATCTCGCCCTGCAAAATGAGACGCATTGCTGTCGACGCCTCATCTTCTAAAAGATGTTCATGTATAGAAACTTTCTCAAGTATTTCTGTAAACGGTTTACTCACAATATTTTGATTGGTTTAAACTTTGACTTTTTGATAGCTCAACTTCAGCCAGTTCTTAACGATTTTCGGCCCTTCTGTTGTTAAAATACTTTCGGGATGAAACTGAATTCCCTCGATCGGATGTGTTTTGTGACGAACTCCCATAATCACTCCGTCGTCTGTTCTGGCTGTGACATCCAGTTCGTCCGGAATCGTATCTGGATCTAATACCAACGAATGATATCGTGTAGCTGTGAATCCATCTTCAATTCCTTCAAAGACTGATTTTCCATCATGAAAAATTTCGGACGTTTTTCCATGCATCAATGTTGGTGCGTGCACCACTTTGGCTCCAAACACATCACCAATGGCCTGGTGTCCCAGGCAAACTCCCAAAATGGGAATTTCAGAACCAAGTTTGTCAATTAACTCTTCTGTTATGCCGGCATCTTCGGGCCGTCCGGGACCCGGTGAGATCAAAATCTTATCCGGGTTTAGTTCCCTCACTTCATCCACGGTCATCGCATCATTGCGAATCACCTTGTAATCATCCGTTTCCGTTGCCACAATGTGGACAAGGTTATAGGTGAAGGAGTCGTAATTGTCGATTATTAAGATCATAGTTTTTTTGTTGGTGGGTTCTGAGTTAGTGAGTGTTGAGCACAAAATGAATATTCATGAACTCACAAACTCAACAACTCAGAACTGTCTTTAAAAACTTCTATAAAGTCCTGTTGCTGATCGGATCGGTTCCATAACACTTTCAGCTCGTTCTCGGGCTTTTTTACCGCCTTCTTTCAGCACATCGTGGACGTAATCCATATCTTTTTCTAATTCTTTTCGCTTTTCACGGGCTTCAGCAAAGTAATCCGTAATCATGCCTAACAGTTCCTTTTTGGCGTGACCATATCCATAACCACCCGCACGATATTTCTCCGCGATCTCATTCCTCTGATCGTCATCAGCAAAAAGCTTGATTAACGCAAAAACGTTGCACGTTTCAGGTTCTTTTGGTTCATCAAGAGGCGTGGAGTCGGTTTGAATGGACATAACCCGTTTTTTGAGGGACTTTCCTTCATCAAATATCTGAATCGTGTTATCGTAAGATTTGCTCATCTTCTGACCATCAATTCCGGGCACAACAGCTACACTTTTGACGATGTACTCTTCGGGAATTTTGAGCAGTTCTTCATTATATGCCCGGTTCAGTTTACCGGCCAGATCGCGACAGATTTCAATATTCTGTTTCTGATCTTCCCCAACCGGAACTACATCAGAATGGTAGATCAAAATATCGGCCGCCTGCAAAATGGGATAACTGAATAATCCGATATTGGGATTAAGTCCCTGCGCCACTTTGTCTTTATAGGAAACCCCTTTTTCCATCAGTGATACAGGAGTGACTGTTCCTAAAATCCAGGCTAATTCAGTTGTTTGAGGTACATCCGATTGTGCAAAAAACGTACATTTCTTAGGATCGAGTCCAAGTGCCAGGTAATCCAGAACTACATCCAGTGTATATTGTTTGAGTAGCTCTCCGTCATTGATGGAGGTCAGGGTGTGATAGTTGGCAAGAAAATAAAAGGCATCTCCCTCCTCTTGCATTTGAATATGCTGACGCATCGCTCCAAAATAATTTCCAATATGGAGCTTTCCTGAGGGTTGAATACCTGATAATATTGTTTTCTTTTTACTCATGGATTAATCTAATAGTGCTTCGTTTCTTACTTCAGTTCTTGCTCAAAAATTTAATTTCCCGGGGCCATCCCCCTGAATCAACTTTGTTGATTCTTTCCCCCTTCAAAGGGGGAGTAAAGTTAATCAATTTCTATGTTGTGATTTCGAGTGCTACACTCAGTGCTTCAACAAGTGCCCCTGCTTTGTTTTTGGTTTCCTCGAACTCTTTTTGCGGATCGCTGTCGGCTACAATTCCTGCTCCAGCCTGGATGTATACGCGATTATCCGTTACAAGCATCGTTCGAATGGCGATACAGGTATCCATATTCCCGGAGAAATCGAAATAGCCGACAGCTCCGGCATAGGGTCCGCGTTTGGTTGGTTCAAGTTCATCGATGATCTCCATCGCCCGGATCTTCGGTGCACCGCTGACCGTTCCGGCCGGAAAACACTGCATCAACGCATCAACCGAATTTTTGTCTTCTGCAATCTCACCGACTACATCCGATACAATGTGCATCACGTGAGAAAATCGCTCAATACTCTGATTTCGCTCCAGGTGAACCGTCCCCGATTTTGATACCCGGGAAAGATCATTCCGTCCCAAATCAACCAGCATGATGTGCTCGGCAATTTCTTTGGGATCTTGTTTGAGATCTTCTTCAAGCGCCAAGTCTTCTTCATGGGTTTTTCCACGCGGACGTGTTCCGGCGATAGGCAGTAATCTCACCTCTGTATCGGTCACACGAACCAAAACTTCCGGTGAAGACCCAACAAGCGAAAATCCTTCAAAATCTAAATAAAACAAGTATGGCGACGGATTTACCATCCGAAGTGCACGGTAAAGCGTGAAGCTGTCACCCTCAAAAGGGACCTCAAATCGCTGCGACAGAACCACCTGGAAAATATCGCCTTCGTAGATGTATTCTTTCCCTTTTTCCACCATGGAGTAAAATTTGTCCTGCTCCATATTGCTTGAAAGATGCTCTGCATCCAGGTGAAACGACCCGCCCTGTTTTACCTGACGAACGGCTGTTTCTTCCATTCGATCCAACGATGCAATTGCTGAACCATAGGCTTCACGAAGATCGGTTGTATCATCAATAAACACCGTTTTCATCAACACAATCTGCTGTTTTACATGATCGAAGGCGTAGACTTCATCATAAAAAGACCAGATCGCTTCAGGTGTGTGAAGATCATCGTCGGGTACATCCGGAAGATATTCAACGTCTCGAACCGTATCGTACGATGAAAATCCGACCGCACCGCCGGTCAGGCGCGGAAGCTCTGGTAGTTTCGGTTCAGAGTGTTGATGAATCAGGCGATCTAAAGCGTCAAAGTATGATTCATCAAGAATAGTTGTCTCATCACCGGAGTCGATCAGTTTTACACCGTCATCATCCACTCGCAACACCTGGTACGGATTACAGCCGATGAATGAGTATCGGGCAAGATTCTCGCCTCCTTCAACTGATTCCAATAGAAACGGGTAGCTTGCCTCTTCACGAATGGATAGAAAGAGCGAGACCGGGGTCAAAATATCAGCCAACATTCTCCGGGAAACCGGGATGGCCGTATAATCTTGTGCTAGCTTTGAAAATGTTTCGAATGTCATAAATCTCAAAAATAAAAAAACCCACTCCAGAAAACTGCAGTGGGTTTTAAAAAATCTTTATAAATATAGTTCAGATCATAGTGATTCCACTGCCAAATATGTTTGACTGTGCCACCACCAATTGTTATGTGTTGAACTATTTTTCATTGTTGAAGGAAACTATTCGTTCGAGATTTAAAATGCAACTGTCTCTTACAATTTTCAGAAATCAATCAAAGAAACGTATTCAGCTTTGGATGATCATTTGTATCTTTAGGGTTGTAGAATTTTGAACTGATTCAAATCCATTGACAGGAAAAAAATCAACGTATGATGCGGTAGTAGTCGGCTCGGGGCCGAACGGATTGGCTGCCGGAATCCGATTGGCTTTGGAAGGATATGCCGTTAAAATTTTTGAGGCTTCCCGTACGGTTGGTGGCGGTATGCGAACGAAAGAGCTGATCAGACCCGATTATTTACATGATGTCTGCTCTGCGATTCACCCCATGGCTGCCTCTGCCCCATTCCTGAAACAGCTGCCGCTTGATGATTATGGCCTGAAATGGATTCACCCGAAAATTGCCGCTGCCCATCCTCTTGACGATGAACCAGCCGTTGCCTTGTTCAATGATCTGTATAAGACGGCGCTGCACCTTAAGGCTGATAATAAACTGTATCAAAAAATAGTTGAGCCCATTGAACAAAACTGGGATGGACTGAGCCGAGATTTTTTGGGACCGTTGAGATTTCCAAATAATCCCATCCAAATGGGACTTTTTGGTTTAAAGGCATTGCAACCTGCTACTTTATTTCAAAAACGATTTCAGACGGAACGAGCCAAAGCATTGTTTGCCGGAATGGCCGCACACTCCATCTTGCCATTGGATGCCATTGCAACAACAGCCATTGCCCTCGTATTTTTTGGAACAGCACACACGGGCGGATGGCCATTGCCGGAAGGCGGATCACAATCGATCGCCAATGCTATGGCAACTTATTTTGCATCACTTGGAGGCAAAATTGAGACGGGACGTCCAATAAAATCCCTTGACGATTTACCGCCATCGAAAGCGATCTTATTTGACTTGTCTCCCCAGCAAATTTCTAATATTGTGGACGATAAATTTCCCCCTTCCTACAGGCAGAGGCTTCGAAAATTTAAGAAGGGATCAGGAGTTTATAAGATCGATTATATTCTGAAAGAGCCGGTCCCTTGGAATGACCCTGAATGCGGAAAAGCCGGAACCGTTCATCTTGGCGGCACGTTTGATGAAATTGCTGCTTCAGAAAAAAAGATGGACGAGGGTGGTCACCCCGAAAATCCATTTGTACTCGTAACGCAACAAAGCTTGTTTGATAAAACCCGAACTCCCGATGACAAAGAAACACTTTGGGCTTATTGCCACGTACCGAATGGTTCAACGGTTG
Organism: uncultured Rhodohalobacter sp.; assembly: GCA_964422985.1. Lineage (GTDB taxonomy): Bacteria > Bacteroidota > Rhodothermia > Balneolales > Balneolaceae > Rhodohalobacter. Next base: position 8,114 of record CAYRDO010000171.1, read on the forward strand.
ATATGACGGATGCAATCGAAAACCAGATTGAGCGATTTGCACCTGGGTTCAAAGATGTCATTGATGAAAAAGTGACCATGAACACGGAGGATTTAGAAAATTACAATGCCAACTATATCGGCGGGGATATCAACGGCGGCCGACAGGATATTACCCAACTATTTACCCGACCGGTTAATCTCATCCATCCCTATGCAACTCCTGCTGAAGGAATTTACATCTGTTCCGCATCCACTCCTCCGGGCGGCGGCGTTCATGGAATGTGCGGATATCATGCAGCCAATCTCGTCCTTAAAAAAGAGTTCGACCGACAACCTTCCGAATGGAAATTCAAGATCTAAAGAAGCTATTTAATGATCCGAAATATTCTTGAAATGACCCGGAACAGCGATCTCTGGCCCTCTAACAGTTCTATAAAATCTGAATCGGGCTGGTGGAATGCTGCCACCATTTTCATAGCCGTTTTAGTTGCGATTCCTGTATTAACCGTCGCCGCAAATATTTTTGTACCCAGCGGGAATGTTTGGCAACACCTTGCCTCAACCGTTCTGCCGGATTACATCAAGAATTCGCTAATTCTGATGTTTGGAGTCGGAGCAGGAGTGTTCATTCTTGGCGTGGGAAGTGCCTGGCTGGTAACCATGTGCCGATTCCCGGGAAGTAAGCAATTTAATTGGCTTCTGATTCTTCCAATGGCTGTTCCGGCTTACCTGATGGCTTACACCTATACCGACTTTCTAGCCTATACCGGCCCCCTTCAAAATATGCTACGGGATGTAACCGGATGGGGACTCGGAGACTATTATTTCCCGGATGTACGATCCATCGGCGGAGCCATCATTATGATGTCTTTCGTTTTTTTCCCGTACGTGTATCTGATCACGAGAGCTGCATTTATGGAGCAATCAAATTCCCTGCTTGAAGCCAGTCGGAGCTTGGGAGCCACTCCTTTTCAGAGCTTTTATAAGATTGCGTTACCACTTGCCCGGCCTTCTATTTCCGCCGGAATGGCTTTGGCTTTGATGGAGACGCTGAACGATTTCGGAACAGTTGATTATTTCGGGGTCCAGACATTTACGACCGGAATTTATCGAACCTGGTTTGGTTTAGGAGAACGTGCCGCTGCTGCTCAATTAGCAGCGGTTTTGT
>CAYRDO010000172.1:0-6579 GCA_964422985.1 uncultured Rhodohalobacter sp.
ATCTACTCACTGGTTTGGGATGATTTTTGTGATTGGTATATCGAGGTTTGCAAGGCAGATCAGCCCGGTGAAAATATGCCTAAGGAAAATCTCGAAAGAGCGTTAGGATTCTTTGAGACGCTGATGAAAATGCTCCACCCATTTACTCCATTTATTACGGAAGAGATCTGGCAGCGAATACAGGACCGCTCAGAAGATGAAGCGTTGACAATCAGTTCCTGGCCTGAAATGACCGACGAAACGTTTGACGATTCCATCTCGCTATTTAAAACCGTTCAATCGCAAATTTCGGCCATTCGAAACATCCAGGCCGAGATGAATCTCTCACCTAAAGCGGATCTGACGATTATCGTCAAACCGAAAGATGAAAACCTGTCAGAAGAGTTGGCTTCTGCCGAATGGATCTATCGAAAACTTCTTGCGGTTGAGTCGATTTCGTTTGATACAGAGACTGAAAAACCTGAAGCATCAGCCGCATCTGTTGTCAGCGGATCAGAAATTTACATTCCCTTAAAGGGCCTGATTGATCTTGAAAAAGAACGGGAGCGTATTCAAAAAGAGATCGATCGAACAGAGGGTTTTCTCAAAAGCGTTGAGAAAAAACTTGCTAATGAACAGTTTGTTGAAAATGCACCGGATGCTGTTGTTGAGAAAGAGAGACAGAAGAAAAGAGATTCCGAATCGAATCTTGAGAAATTACAAAAACAGTTGACTGAGTTTGAGGAGTAGTTCATGATTCAGGTCGCAAGTTACATGATAGATGTGTCACTCCGAATCTTGTATCCTGAGGCCTGAACCCTTTCAATCATCTAAGAACGATATCCGGTCTTTTTACCGTTATATTCTGTAAATCATACAGAACAATTTCATTATGCGATATCTCGTAACAGGGTGTGTAAAACCGGGAAAATCAGGAGCTCTCTTGAAATCTATTGAGAATGGGACGCTTGGAAAAGGATCAATTGCCGGCGGAGAGTATATTCGTAACATGAAACAGGCAAGACTGCTCGAAAATCATGTTGTGCGATGGGTAGAGGTCTGCTATTGCCCCACTCCCCTCATGGAAGAAATTCCATATTGGGAAGAATATTTCAATCTGACAGATATTCGCGACGCTCATGGTAGACACAACTGCAGGCACGAAAATGGAGATGAGTTCTGGGCTTGCTCAGATTGCGATTGTACTCAAAAACTTGAGGAAAAGATGGAACATTGGGGCGAAAAATTTCTGAACAAGCTGAGGAAAAAATAGAACAGGAGTACGTTTAAAAAAGAACCCACAACTTCTCTCTTGTGTAAGAAGTTGTGGGAATAATCATCAGGAGACTTCTTTAATCCCGAAATAGGATTCTGTTTTACATGTCTCCGCCTTCACTCCACGGTGGAGTTATTCCATTCATACGTGCATACGCGATCGACTGCCCTACATGTTCGCTGGTATGGTTCAGGATAAATACCAAAACTCCATTGCCGTTGATCGTTCTTCCAAAAAGATCGTAGGTTTCAGAAAGTTGTTCATCTGTCAATTCTGCGGCTGAACTTAATACAAACTCGTTCGACTCTTTTAGTGCAGCAACAATCTCATCCTTATCCGTTAATGAGCCGATGCTTTCTACATCTACCGGTGGCTCAATTCCGAATGTTCCTATCATCATATAATTAGCCTGCGCGATGTGGGTAAACACCTCGCCAACTGACCGCACCCCTTCTTCGGGGCTCCAGTCATACGTATCAGCGGGTATCGCTTCGGCTAACTGAACTACTCGTGAAGCATAGTTGAATTGTCCGTCAAATAGAGCTTTCATCTCATCTTGTGCCTGCATTGGAACAGCCATCAAAAGGACAAAAAGTAACGTTAAAAATAGCTTACTGAATTTTTTCATAGTGTATTGTTTTTGTTGATATGGTAAGAATCTGAATATGGCAAACTGTAGATTCACTTACAATATCATTCCAAAAACATTTTATAGCTGTTTTCTTATTTCAACCCTTCTTATTATTACAATAATAATCTGTTTAAATGATAATTCAGATTATAATTGGGCAACTACAAATCAAGAAATGGAGGCTTTAAAATGATGAGTTCAAACACGTTTTGGCGGACGGTTATTTCGGGATTGATAGCAACATTTGTGATGGCAATGACATCTTTCCTTCAGGGTGGAATTGGTTTGCCGGCAATAGACATTGGCCATATTCTAAAACAGACATTTAATTATGTACACGGCGAGGAGGTCTATAGTCTCGTTTGGGGAAATGCGGCCTTTAATGTGGGCGGTATTCTTATGGCTTTGTTTTGGGTTGCCTTTCTGCAAAAAAGAATTCCCGGTAACTGGTTCATACACGGAATTATCTACGGGATTTTAATCTCTCTTTTGGCAGGATTAGTCATCTCTCCATTGTTTGCAAAAGCTGCAGGCGAAACTTTTGGAATATTTTACCTGAATACATGGGTTCCCGGATTAATCATCTTAGCCGGAATTGTGATGCATCTCAGTTACGGAATAACTCTCACTCTTTGTTTAAAAATCGCTGGTATTGATAAAGAGAGCCTTAATACACAATAAGAAACATAGATTGGTGATTCAGTGTTTATCAGTTAGTTTATGGTTATATTAAGTGTTCTCAAAAATTAAATTGTGTTCGTATGGGCGAAGTAACGCGAGTTACCTTTAATAACAAAATCAGTAGAGATTTTAGCAAGACGGTCAAATCCAGGGTGGACCAATATTTTGAAGTGAACAATCTCTCAAGGCATGCTAATTTCGAAATGGTTTCGAAGACGGTCATTCTCCTTAGTCTCTATTTTGGAGCATATGCCGTGATTATGTCAGGCCAGGTTTCTCTTGGTGTAATGTGGTTCCTTTGCGTGCTTATGGGTGTGGGCATGGCCGGAATCGGATTTTCTGTATCCCACGACGCACTTCACGGCGCTTATTCATCCAACGCCACAGTGAACAAAATCATCGGTTATTCTTTTGATTTGATGGGTGCCAATGGATATATCTGGAAAATTACGCATAACATTATTCATCACACCTATACGAATATTCATGGGCATGATGAGGACCTGGAAGTCGCAGAATTTATTCGCCTCTCCCCTCATTCTGAGTATAAACCGGTTCACAGGGTTCAACATATTCTCGCGTTTTTTGCCTACAGTTTTGCCACACTATTTTGGGTATTTGTAAAGGATTATTGGTATTTCTTCAAAAGCCCGTTAGGACCCTATGAAAATAAAGAGCATCCCGTTTCAGAGTGGATTACACTCGTCGTTACCAAGCTTTTCTACTACACGTATATGTTGGTTATTCCTTACATCGTATTAGATATAACGCTTTTGCAACTGGCTATTGGATTTCTCTCGCTTCACTTAACGGCCGGATTAATTCTTGGGATTGTTTTTCAGCTTGCTCACGTGGTTGAAGGAACAGATCATCCTGAGCCCAATGAAGACAATATGATTGATGAACATTGGGCCATCCATGAAATGGTGACGACCAATAACTTCGCCCGAAAAAACAAACTACTTTCCTGGTACATTGGCGGGCTGAACTACCAGATTGAACATCACCTATTTCCAAAAGTTTGTAGTGTACATTATCCGGAAATCAGTCAGATTGTGGAAAAAACCGCAAATGAGTTCGATATCCCTTACAATCATCATGACACATTCCGCGAAGCTGTGGCTTCTCATTACAGAACGTTGAAGAAGTTTGGCGATCCCAACTTTGTCTACAAAACGGCAGAAGCATAACTTTTTGGATTTTAAGGAAACAAGTTGTCTTTTGGGGAGAGTTTGCAGCAACAGAATTTTGGATATGCTGTCGTTAGCGTGATACATCATATTTTTAAAGACACTTCGTTAGCGACATATCATAATTAGTTTACCTAATCTCAAATAATCTGTACATTTGAGTAATATCATCCAGACAACTTCTCCGTAAAATAATACCTCTTATGATGGAAAGAACGCCGATTCTTACCATTCTGTGCTCTCTTACCATGCTACTTTTGTGGGTGCCGGGAAAACTGTCTGCACAAAATCAGCTCGAAAGGATATCCGTTCACGAGCGAAGTGACGGAAAAGGCTATGTTTTTCGATATCACCTAACCGAAGAGATCGACTCATTTGCAGTTTCGCAGCCTTCACCCGACCTCATACAGTTAATGCTCTACTCTCAGAATCTGGATACGCTCGATTATACACACCCTGAAGAATCTCCTGCTTATGCACAGATCGATTATCATAAAAATTCTGAGGGTTTTGGATTTGATATCTTTTTAGACAAAGAGACATTTGTTGAAGCTACAGCTTACCCCGATCGGAACAGCAAGGACATGCTCGTTGCTCTCGAGTATACATCAGAGGAAAAGATCACTAAAATTACAGAGGGTACAGACTTTATCTACTGGCATGAGTTTGGAGACGAACCGGCCACCGAGTTTGTTTACGGCGGAGATGATACTACCGTTCCTCTACGCGACGGCAGAGAGTTTGATACTATTGTGATTGATGCCGGTCACGGAGGCCACGATCCGGGGACCATGAACCGAAAACTCGGATTGAGGGAGAAAGATATAGCATTGAAAGTAGCACTTCAGGTTGGAGATTATATCAAAGAACACATTCCGGATATGGAAGTGATCTACACACGCGATGACGATACATTTGTGGATCTTGATGAACGGGGCCTGATTGCTACTCATGCAAAAGCGGACCTTTTCCTCTCTATTCACCTGAATGCCGCCAGAAATTCTCAAGCGCATGGATCCGAAGTTTTCTTTTTGGGGATGCACCGAAGTGAATCGGCGCTGGAAATTATGAAACGTGAGAACAGTGTGGTAAATCTTGAGGAAAATAGTGCCCAGCAGGAACTTTCTGAAGACGAACTTTTGATCTATGAACTGGCCAATGCAGGAAACATCGCCATTAGCGAACGAATTGCAGCAATGGTTGAACACCAGTTTAGAAATCGTGCGCAACGGCGATCAAGAGGTGTTAAACAAGCCGGGTTGATGGTTTTATGGCATGCATCGACTCCTGCCATTCTTGTTGAGCTTGGATTCCTCTCAAATCCCACCGAAGCCCGATACCTGAACAGCGAATATGGACAAACAATTTTAGCTTCTGCTATTTTCCGGGCCGTTCGGGATTTCAAGGTAGAGTACGACCGCAGCATTCATCAAACCAATACTGCCAGTAATGAGTGATTCTCCACTTGTAATTGGTGTAGCCGGCGGCAGCGGATCGGGTAAAACCACTGTCGTAAAAAAAATTGTCAAGAATATCGGCAAAGATGATGTTTTGTTGATAGAACACGATTCCTATTACCGGGACCTAAGTCACCTGCCACTCGAAGAACGCAAAAAACACAATTTCGATCATCCCTCTTCTCTCGAAACAGAGTTGATGATCCGTCATCTGGATGCACTCAAACAGGGATATAAGATTGAAATTCCTGTGTATGATTTTGTAGCTCACACCCGATCAGATAAGTCCATTACGGCATCACCCAAAAAAATCATCCTGATTGACGGAATCCTGATATTCAGCGAGCCCAATCTTCGAGAACGGATGGATATTAAAATTTTTGTGGATACAGATGATGATGTTCGACTTTTGCGCCGGCTAAAGCGCGATATTTCGGAACGCGGCCGTGAACTGGACGGTGTTCTTCATCAGTATGAAAAATTTGTGCGCCCCATGCATTTGGAGTTTGTGGAACCGAGCAAACGCTATTCCGATATTATTATCCCAAGAGGCGGAGAGAACAAAGTTGCACTTCAGATGGTCAATGCCCTGATCAAGGACAGGTTAAAAAATCATTAATTAGATTGTTCATTTACGAATGAGCCTATCTAGTTCTTCCAAACCATCCCAGAGTAAATGTTTCTTGTGATGTAAGGTTTCATCATTACCCATCCATTCAATGAGCTGTTTTGCATTTCCTCCCGTAACATAAATTTTTGGATCATCTGCCATCCAGCGATATTTCTGTATAAAACCGCGAATTGCCATCAAAAATCCTCCATTCACACCCCACTCGATACACTCCATGGTTGATTTTCCGGGCCATTGATTTGGGATGAAATCTGAGGCTTGAGGAAGTTCAGGCAACCTCTTTTTCATTGTTTGCTTTAGAATTTGTAACCCCGGCATAATGATTCCACCGCTATACACTCCCTTTTTCGTCATAAAATCTACGGTACATGCACTGCCGGAATCAATGACTATAACATCCTGTCCGCCCGCTTCTTTCCATGCTGCCAGGCACACTAAAAACCGGTCCAGTCCAAGCGTTTGAGGAGTGTTATAATTCAGCATTTCTGATGGAATATCCGAAGAGGTAAACTCCTTTATAACGTGCTTCGACAAGGTATCGCTAAGCGTTTTAGTTACATCTTTCCGAACCGAAGAAAGGATAATCTCTTCCTTGTTTTTTTGTGAATGTATGAAACTGCTCAGATCGGAAACCTTGTTGATTTCCCCCTCAAATAATATCTGCCAGCCAGAACTTTTTCGTTCTGCAAGCTTTAAGAAAGAGTTCCCGATATCAAGATAAAGTGGATTCATTT
>CAYRDO010000172.1:6589-9229 GCA_964422985.1 uncultured Rhodohalobacter sp.
ATTCATTTTGTTAGTTTTCGGAAATATAAGTGTTCACGATAACACATTAACATAGCAAATTAATTAGGTTCCATTTATAGATTGAAAACCAATTATATGGCTATTGTTTTTGTTTGATGTTATCGAGAAAGAATCACACGCAGTTTTAATTAGATTTAACTATGGATTTATCAGGTAAAAATGCCGTTGTAACCGGTGCAAGTAGCGGAATTGGTATTGCATTCAGCAAAAAATTAATTGCTAAAGGCGCTAAAGTTTACGGACTTGCACGAAGACTGAACAAACTCACAGAAGTTCGTGAAGAACTCGGCGATTCATTCATACCCGTTAAAATGGATATCACCAAACCAAAAGATATTCAGCAGTGGGTTAAAGAAACGTTTTCGGAAGAGAATCTACCCCATGTCCTCATCAACAATGCCGGTCTTGGAATCTTCGGAGATGTAGAAAAATTGTCGATCGAAGACTGGAATACAATGGTTCAAACCAATCTAAACGGAGTATTCTATTTAACACACGAATTGGTTCCATTTATGAAGGCATCTGAAGAATATCATCACATCATAAATATCTCATCAATTGCAGGACTGCTGGGAAATCCTCAATTATCCGGCTACAACGCAACCAAATATGGTGTTCGGGGTTTTAGTGAAGCACTCTTTAAAGAACTCCGATATGATGATATTAAAGTTACCGCTATGTTTCCCGGTTCCATCTCAACGCATTTTTTCGACAGAGTGGGAAATGATACACATTCCAACATGCTTCAACCCGATGATGTAGCCGACACACTAATTCACCTGCTTGAAACTCCTGATAATTTCCTGGTGAATGAAATCACGCTGCGGCCGTTAAATCCAAAAAACCCTGACGAGAAGTGAAAAAACTCGTATTTGCAGTTATTCTGCTGATAACTACGATTGGTTGCAGTTCCGAGTCGTCCCCACCGGACGAATTAATTGATGAGCAGATCTATCAACAGATGTTTATGGAGTTTGCGATCATTAATCAGTTAGATCAGCAACTTTTGCAGCAAACATCCCGGGATGAACTGCGGGATTTGGTTTATGAGCATTACAAAGTATCTGAGGAAGAGTTCCGGATTTCTCACGAATATTACGAACAGCAGGTCGATCAGCAGTTGGAACGTGTAAAAGAGATGTCTAAAACTCTTCGAATAGAACGAGATTCTTTGCTTGCAATTGAAGAAGAGTATGAAAAATTAACCACACCGGAACAGGTCGACAGCCTTCGTCAGGCTTTGCGCGGCAGGGAATAGTGATCTCCGGACGGGTCGCTTTCAACGTAATTCTCCCGAACCATAAAGGATAAAACCCGCTGTGTTTTCTTCCGATTCCAATTGGCATTTTTCGATATTTCGCTGAATGATTTCTCGCCACTTGCTAATGTTTTGGTAATCGTTTGAACGTCTTCGCTACTTACAAGACTCGCTTCTTTTTTGCCGGATACACAGTTATCGCAAACCCCGCATGGTTCGCAATTGGTTTCACCAAAGTAATGCCTCAAAAATACTTCTCTGCAGGCATTGGTTGATGCATACCGAGCCATGTAATCAATCTTCTTCAACAGAATATCACGGTAGTGGTAAGCCCTGTCTGAATCGATTCGAAGCTTTTGCACTCGGGCTTCTTTGATCTGAATGAGTTTAGTCTCTTCCTGCCATTTGAAATTTAAAATCTGATCGTGCTCCGCAAATACCCGCAACGCTTTAAAGAGCTGATTGGATGTTGTTTCCAGTTTTTGTGTGAGATATTCGATATCTAAATACTGAGCATCTGAAAACACCTGCGGACCAAATTGCCGAAATAATCCATCTAAAAAATCTCCTTTTTCAGGTTCAGACTCATCAATAAATTCCAGCAGATAATCACTGTTTACAATGAAGTGGACGCCCACTCTTGGTTCTCTCAGATCGATCTGAGTTAACACATCTAATCTCTGAAGCAGGTTAATGGAGTTCGAAACCTGGGAAACGGGAAGTTTTGTTCTCTTTGAAATATGATCAAAATCGACCTCCTCCATGGAATCCTGTTCAGATCCAACGGCTAAATCCAGTTCATCGCAAAGTCCGTTGTATACTTTTTGAAGCGTATCATAATCGGGATAATTCTGCTCCACCCTGCTTTTCAGATATTCTACATCACTCTCTTTATAGATTAAAATTGGGTAACTGATTTCTCCATCCCGCCCTGCACGACCGGCTTCCTGGTAATAGGCTTCCAGGGAGAATGGAATCGTGTAATGAATTACATACCGGCAATCTGCTTTATCGATTCCCATTCCAAATGCATTGGTTGCAACAACCAACGAGATATCACCATCAATCCAGTTCTGTTGAATGTTGTTTCGGGTGGCGGTATCCAAGCCGGCGTGATAGGGTTTTGTTGAAATTCCGTTATTCGTGAAGTGATCCGCCCACTCCTCGCATTCTCTTCGGGTTGATGCGTATACAATTCCGCTTCCCAATTTGGCTGCCTTTTTTACCGTTTTTTGGAGCATCCCTCTCTTTTTCTCCGTTTTGGACACCCACCAATGAAGATTCTCTCGTTTGAATCCACCGGTGACCACAATCGGATCATCAAATTCAAGATTTTCCAGAATATCTTTTTTGACTTCAGG
>CAYRDO010000173.1:0-9222 GCA_964422985.1 uncultured Rhodohalobacter sp.
ATACGCACTTCGAATCTGCTGAAATTTCTCTTTCGGATACTCAGGCATCTCCTCCGGCCGCACCATATAAATAATTTCGTACTCTTTGGGGCGATCAAGTGCAAAACGGATGTAACATCTTGCCAGATCTTCAAGCTGTTGAATAAAATCTTTGGATGGATCAATCTCCTCAGCCAATTCATTCTTGAGGTGTTCAATACTCTCTTCAATCAGGGCCAGGAGAAGATCATCTTTATTATCAAAATGCAGGTAGATGCTTGTTGCCGTAACATTGGCCCGCTTGGCGATATTTCGCATGGATAGTTTCCCGAATCCATGGTCGACCAAAAGCTCCCGGCTTACTTCCAATATTTCGTTTCTGAGTGACATAAATGAATCAAGTTAACACTGTTAAGTTAACTCTTTTAAATTATCAAAATTGTACTCAAAGTCAATATTTTAGACTTCTGATTTATGAACTGAACCATTTCAAAATGATAGATACCGCGACTTTTTAATATTAAATCACCCCAAAAACTTTTATGTTCCACCCATTCCCGTCAATCTTAATCGTCCCATATCAATGAAGAAATTTTTGAACCTTACTCTCCTTCTTGCCCTATTTATTTTAAATGCTTGCAGTTCAAGCGTTAGCGAAGTTGCTCCACCGGAGCCGGTGTATCCTGTTCCGTCCGAAGCTCAGCTTGAATGGCACAACATGGAGCAGTTGGCATTTGTACACTTCACCACGAATACATTTACCAATAAAGAGTGGGGATATGGAGATGAGGATCCGTCCATTTTCAATCCAACTGAATTGGATGCCGACCAATGGATGGAAACCTTAAAAAATGCCGGCTTTGAAGGTGTGATTCTGACCGCCAAACATCACGATGGGTTTTGCCTCTGGCCAAGTGAATACACCGAACACGATGTGGCAAACAGTCCTTACAAAGATGGAGAGGGTGATGTGGTAAAAGAAGTTTCGGAAGCAGCGAGAGCTCACGGATTGAAATTCGGTGTTTACCTCTCTCCCTGGGATCGTAATCGTGCTGATTATGGTGAAGCTTCCTATATCGACTATTACAGAAATCAGTTGGAAGAAATTTTCACAAACTACGGACCTATTTTTGAGATGTGGTTTGATGGCGCCAACGGCGGTGACGGATATTACGGCGGAGCTGATGAAACACGAACTATCGACCGCCAAACCTATTACGATTGGCCAACAACAATTGATTTTGTTCGTGAACTTCAGCCTGAACCACAGGTTCTCTTTTTCAGTGATGCGGGTCCAAATATCCGCTGGGTTGGAAATGAAGAAGGCTATGTCCATGAAACGAACTGGAATACCATCAACAATGATACACTGTATGCGGGTAAAGCGGGTATCAACGATTTGCTGGCGACCGGATCAGAAGATGGTAAAAAGTGGATTCCTGCTGAGGTGGACGTTTCTATTCGTCCCGGATGGTTTTATCACCCGGAAGAAGATTCGCTTGTTAAAACTCCAGAAGAACTTTTTGATATCTACTTGACTTCTGTCGGTCGGGGTTCAAATCTTCTGCTGAATGTTCCGCCGGACCGACGCGGATTGATCCATGAAAATGATGTGGAATCGCTACGGGAATGGCGAAGAATGCTGGACGAGGCGTTCAGTACAAATCTGGCTGAAGACGCTAATGTTACCGCCGATTCCTACAGAGGGAATTCCGATGATTATGCACCGGGCAACCTCACAGATGGCGACAGCGAAACGTACTGGGCGACGGATGATGGTACAACCAGCGGCATACTTGAAGTTACATTGGATGAGCCTATTGAAATCAACTATGTGGTTTTACAGGAATATATTCGATTGGGTCAGCGCGTTCGATCTTTCACCGTTGATGTCTGGCAAGATGGCAAATGGCAGCAAGTCGCTGATCAAACAACCATCGGCTACAAACGAATTTTGGAAATTGATCCCGTAACTACGGATCGGATCCGAATTAATATTGAGGATTCACAAGCCAGTCCGGTGATCTCAAATATTGAATTGTATTAATCCGGGTTTGACTTGCCCATCCCAGATACTCGTTAACTACTCGTTCCAAAGGTCTCCTTTGGAACAGCCATGTAAAGCTCTGTTTCTATTCTTCCTGCTTTAGATTTTCAAGAAGCGGAGCTTCTATTCGGCATTCCGAAGCATGAGCTTCGGAACGAGTAAACGAGTAATCAGTCTTATATAAAATATCAAAGCCTTCGAAATCTGGATTGAAAAAACCTCAAATATTCAGGTTCATACTCAAACTCCAGACCTTTAATTTTGTCTCTCTCCTCATAAACGGCTTCAACAGATTCAGCTACCACATCCATATGCGCTTGTGTATAAACACGCCGCGGAATTGTTAGACGTACCAGTTCTAGTTCAGGATAATTGTGCTCACCTGTATCTTTGTTTCGTCCGGCAGAAACAACTCCCCGCTCCATACTTCGAACACCGGAATCCACATATAAAGCAGCTGCCAACGATTGTGCCGGCAATTGATCCTGATTGAGATGAGGAAGTATTCTTTTTGCATCCAGGAAAACGCCGTGGCTCCCGATTGGCCGAACGACGGGAACCCCCATTTTTATGATCTTCTCTCCCAAGTATTGAACCTGACCAACCCTGGCTCGAATATGATCCTCATCCACCGACTCCGAAATGCCCACTGCCATCGCCTCCATATCTCTGCCGGCCATTCCTCCATAGGTGTGCAGACCTTCATACACCACCACCAGATTTTTTGCTTTCTCAAACAGGTCTTCATCATTCAAAGCCAAAAACCCGCCGATATTGACCAACGCATCTTTCTTGGCACTCATTGTAGCACCGTCCGTCAGTGAACATATTTCCAGGACGATATCTTTGATCGGCACATCTTTGTAACCTTCTTCTCTCTGTTTAATGAAATATGCATTTTCGGCAACGCGGGTCATATCGTGGATAATTGGGATCCCATAACGATCGGTTAACTCACGCACTTTTTTGAGATTTTCCATAGAAATCGGCTGACCACCAGCCATATTCACAGACGTAGCGATTGACACATATGGAATTCGGTTTGCTCCTTTTTCTTTGATGAGATCTTCCAGCTTTTGCAGATCAATGTTTGCCTTAAACGGATGCTCATTTTCCGGATCGTGAGCTTCATCAATAATAACATCCACAAACGTACCACCGGCCAATTCCTGGTGAAGTTTTGTGGTAGTGAAATACATGTTCCCCGGAATAAAATCTCCCTCGTTAATCATGATTTGTGAGATGATATGCTCCGCTCCCCTCCCTTGATGCGTCGGTACTACATGCTCATATCCATAATATTTTTTGATGGCGTCTTCCAGGTGATAAAAACTTTCACTTCCGGCGTAAGCCTCATCTCCCATCATCAGTGCGGACCACTGACGGTCGCTCATCGCCGAAGTACCACTGTCTGTCAGCAAATCGATATACACATCTCTTGATCGCAGCAAAAAAGTATTAAAACCGGCTTCTTCTATGAATCCTTCGCGGTCCTTTCTGGTGGTCATTTTTACCGGTTCCACCATCTTAATTTTATAGGGCTCCGCCCAGGATCTCTTCTTATCACTCATTACCATTCCTTATTGAGATTAGAATTCCAGGTGAATACTCAGCCTGATTGGGGCTGGCCCATAGCTCCCATTATCTAAGATCAAAAAGGTTTACAATCATTGCAATTAAGCATTTAATCGAAATGCTACGTAATGAATCGTCTTACCTGCTTCCAAATGCTTTTTCTCATAAAAGGTTTTGTGGGTGAGCAATTCATTATCCGGCTCCTCTTTATAAATATCATTTACTTTTTTAATGATTTCACATCCCTCATCATCAATCGTTTCCAGGGTAAAATCAAACAGGTGGTCTGAATCTGTTTTCAGGTGAATCTTTCCGCCGGGTTTCAAGACCTGCCGGTAGATCTCTAAAAATTTCGGGGAGGTGAGCCGCTGTTTTGAACGGGAACCTCTCAGGTGGGGATCGGGAAATATAATCCAGATTTCATCTACTTCACCCAGTTCAAAATAATCAGTAAGATGATCGATCAGCATTCTGAGAAACCGAACATTATTCATCTTTTTCCTGAGAGCATACTTTGCTCCTTTCCAGATTCGGTTTCCCTTCAGATCAATCCCGATGTAGTTTCTGTCCGGATTTCGCTCTGCCTGAAAAACAGTATACTCCCCTTTTCCGCAAGCCAGTTCAAGAACGATTGGATTTTCGTTCTCAAATATTTCGTCGTTCCACTTGCCTTTGGGAGTCGGCTCGTCTTCAAAATCGGTGTACTCAAACACATTTTGAAAACGAGCGATATCCTCAAATCTCTTCAGCTTATCTTTGCCCATGGGGTATCAAGCCTTACCCGTACCACTCAGGTTCATTCCCTTTTTTCCATTTGATGTTACAGCCCATGCTCGGGATCTGTGTTTCAGGAGCAGGTTCACCTGCCAGAAGTTTATCGGTCGCTTCTCTCAAGTCTTCGCCGGTTGGCTCGACATCACTTTTTGGTCGGGCACTGTCAAACTGTCCGCGGTAATAAAGCTCCTGATTTTCATCAAACAGAAACAGATCTGGCGTGCAAGCTGCTTTGTAGGCGTGGGCCGCTTCCTGATCTTCATCATAGAGATACGGAAACGGATAGCCGAATTTTTCAGCATCTTCCTTCATCTTTTCAGGGCCATCCTCCGGATAGTTCTCTACATCATTCGAACTGATCGCCACAATTCCCACACCTTTCGGCATATAATCAGATGCATACTCCACAAGATCTTCTTTGATCAGCTTCACATAAGGGCAATGATTGCAAATAAACATCACCAAAAACGCCTTGTTTCGTTTGAAGGCTTCCGGGGTATATGTTCTGCCGGACACCACATCATGAAGTGTAAAATCCGGGGCTTTGGTTCCCAATTCCAGCATTGTTGATTCAACTGCCATATCAATATTTGGTTTTATATTTCATTCTTATTCGATTGCACAACAACGTGTACAGCTTTCTCATTCAAACTCTTTAAAAATAATAATTTTTCACTATGATTTAAGACTAAACCAACTTGCCACTGAAGCACGCAAATCACTGAATTTTTTTCTCTGTACTTCCGTGGCAATTAAAATAGACGTAACTGATCCGTCTCCGGTCTTCTGAAATGTTTGGTTTCAAGCGGTTTGATATCCTGATTTAATCCCAGACGTTTTGTATGAATTTTCAAAAGCTGCCTAATCTGATCACCAAACGGACCATCAACCTGAAACCTTTCTCCCCATTCTGAGCGATTTAGCTTTCCATCTTTCATATTTTTGATGCGATTGATCACCTTCTTTTTTCGATCCGGATGATGATCCTCCAACCATTTCACAAAAAGATCTTTTACAGCAAACGGCAATCTGAGTGGTACGATAGCTACAGATTCCGCACCGGCTTCGGCTGAGGCTTCCATAATGGGAACCAGCTCTTCATCTGTTAAGCCGGGAATCAGTGGAGCAATATTCACGTGTACCGGAATTCCCGCTTCTGATAATTCTTGAACCGCTTTCAATCGTCGATTCGGCCGGGAGGTTCGCGGCTCCATCGTATCGGTAAGCGTCTTATCAAGAGACGTGATGGACAACACGACTTTCACTGCATTCTTTTCGGCCAGTTGTGATAACAGATCAATATCACGCGTAACCTGGTAGTTCTTCGTAATAATAACCAGCGGATGATTGCACTCCGCCAGCACCTCAATACATCCACGGGTAATTCGAAGTTTCTTTTCAATCGGTTGATAGGGATCGGTAACACCGCTCATGACCAGTGTCTGCGGCTTCCAGTTTTTCTTTGCCAGTCTCTCTCGTAAAAGTTTAGCCGCATCATATTTAACCACAATTTTGGATTCAAAATCCAACCCCGGACTCATCCCTAAAAATTCATGTGTCGGACGTGCATAACAATACACACATCCATGTTCGCAACCGCGGTAGGGATTCAGGCTGACATCAAACGAAATATCGGGACTCTTGTTGGTAGATATAATTTCTGAGGTGTGGTCGGTTAGAAGCTGAGTACCCGGCCTTTCGAGTTCGCCAGTTTCCTCGTCCACATCATATTCAAGGTGGGTATCTAAAAATCTGTTCTTGGGGTTATGGGCACTCCCTCTGCCTTTGATCGGTTCCATAACAAACACATATTTTGTATATGTAAAATGTATGTGTATGAACACCTAAAATCAAAAAAAATTTTAAAGAATAAGTCTTAGACGTAACGTTGAACGGCGTTGGTAATAAGCTGTAAAGATTCTTCCAGAAGTGCCTGATCAATAATCAATGGGGGGGCAATTCGAATCAATGAATTTGAATGAAGAGTCCAGCCCAAAATCAATCCTTGTTCAAAACAATCTTTAACAACCTTTTGTGTAAGCTCGGCGTTTTTTAATTGAAGCCCCAACATAGCTCCTCTTCCCCGAACTTCAACAATTCCCTCTCCTTTTAAAATCTTTCTGGCTGATTCTTCAATCGAATGTGCTTTTTTGGAAAAATTGACGCTCAGTAAGGTCTCAAGATTTGCATGAGCGGCAGCGCAACTTACCGGATGCCCGCCAAAGGTTGTTACATGATTCAAAGGCGGATCTTTCTTGAACACCTCAAAAATTTCGGATGAGGATACAAACGCGCCCATCGGCATGCCGCCGGCCATCGCTTTGGCCAGACACATGATATCCGGAACGACACCATAATTTTGAAATGCGAAAAGACTGCCAGTTCGGAAAAATCCGGTTTGAATCTCATCAAAAATGAGGAGAGCGCCGGCCTCATCACATTTATCTCTCACTTTTTTTAGCCACTCGTTTTCAGCAGGTATGATTCCGCCTTCCCCTTGGATCGGCTCCATAATTACGGCCGCGGTCTCATTGTCAATCAGATCAAAAACTTTATCTGAGTTAAAATCAGAGAACTGAACATTCGGCAAAAGCGGTTTGTACGGATCGCGATAAACATTTCTGCCCGTTACACTTAGCGATCCGTGTGTATCTCCGTGATAACTGTTATGAAACGCTACAAACTTGTTTCGTCCCGTAAACTTCTTTGCCAGTTTCAAAGCTCCCTCAATGGACTCCGTTCCGCTATTTACAAAATATACGCGATCCAGCGAGTCGGGAAGCTGATCACACAAAAGCTGTGCAAATTGACTCTGCGGAGTCTGGATAAATTCGCCATAAACCATCACATGGAGATGTTTCTCCAACTGTTTTTTGATGGCTTCCATCACCTTCGGGTGGCGATGCCCCAGACTGCTCACAGAAATGCCGGAGATTAGATCAAGATACTTTTTCCCATCTGTAGTAAATATAAACGGACCTTCCGCGCGGTCGATTTCGAGCCCCATCGGTTCATCGCTGGTTTGCGCAACGTGTCTATAAAACGATTGACTCGGATCCGTCATCATCTATATTTATACCTTGCTTCCCCATTTCTCGATCAGGGGAATAAACTCATCCTGAACGGAATAGGTTTTATCGTCGGCGTACCATTTATGCAATTTCTCGGCTCTTTCACGCGAGGAAAATTCATCGCTTTTCCGAAGATTTTTAAAAAGCTGTTGAGCTTCATCCGGTCTTGGTCCCCATTCACCCAAAAATTCCAGTGTTTTGGAATCGAGGCAGATCAACTTTGGAATGGACCGCGCTCGTCCATCCGTTAAAAATTGATCCATGATTTCAAGATTTTCATCCCTCAAAATATACCGGGTTTGGATCGACTTTGTTTGATCTGCCATTCTCTGGATCGTCGGAATAATTTGGGCGGCATCTCCACACCAGCCCTCCGTCAAAATCAACCACGTCAGCGACCGGTCCAGATTTTCTAATTTCTGAACCAGTTCTTCTTTTAACTCAATCTGCTTGTCCAATCGCTTCATCCTGTGCACATTCATTTTTGTGTAGTGCAACATCGACTCAGAATG
This sequence comes from uncultured Rhodohalobacter sp., assembly GCA_964422985.1. Taxonomy (GTDB): domain Bacteria; phylum Bacteroidota; class Rhodothermia; order Balneolales; family Balneolaceae; genus Rhodohalobacter. Next base: position 7,959 of record CAYRDO010000173.1, read on the forward strand.
GTTTTCGCCGGTGGTTTTATCATTCGCGAGAAGGTTATCGATTAGCTCCCGATACTCCTCGTACGTATATGCATTTTCAACAATGCCTCGGTTAATAATAGCCGTTTTTACGTCTGTCATTTTATTTAAAATCTTTTTAAAAATAGTTTGATACAATAGTTCGTCCGAACCACTCGTACCTGATGAGGTTCGATATCAACAAAAAAATCACAAAGGATAATGATGCAAAAAATTTAATATTCATCACCGTTTGGTATTCCTCCTGATCTCCCTTCAATCCGGTTACAAATCCATTGATGATAATGAACGAACATAAACCTACGATGAAGAGAACAATCGCCGGAATACTGTAGACTCCATAAAAGCCGATGCACATTATCACCAATCCAAACAGATACGTTGTTTGAAAAAATCGCTGAACACCACGCTGGCCGAACTTTATAAAGAACGTTACATCACCCCGTTTTGAATCTTCATCCGCCTGGTAAATTTGTGAAACAGGATATAGACTCAAAAGTATGAATGATGCTCCTATTCCACTTAACAAAATTTCTAAAGAAAACTCTCCGCCGGCCGCCCAAAATCCCAAGAAAACAGAATTCAATCCCGTGCTGACTCCGATGGCAATGAGACTCAAAATGGGATCTCCCTTCCATCGTGCATGTGGAGTGGAATAAAGCCAGAAAAGAATCACACTGATTCCATACACCGCGAAATATTCCCAACTTACAGTCAGTGCCCACGCCCAACCGATAAACATCATAAGCAACGAAATTTTATGCATCCAGGGAGACATTTTTGGAGGATGTTTGAGTCCGCCGATGGGCCCTTCATCTTTATCCCACCAGGAATTGAACGCTGTTGCTCCGCCGTAGAGTAACACATGTACATTCAGAAACTGCCACCAAAATTGGGATAATTGCATCTGATCTGCCATCAATCCACCCAAAAAATATCCACCGGAAAGAATAAAAAACTGGTAGTGCAACCGGAGATGGAGAATGAAGTTTTTTAGTTCCTGGAGCATTTATCTAAAGTTTCCGTTTTCTAAAGGAGCTGAATATCCTCCCCTCTTGAGAGGGGAAAGATGGTGTAGCGTACAGCGGAACCATCAGGGATGTGTTCTCATGAATACCTCTGAGGATTCTTTTTTTACACACCCCTAAATCCCCTCTCAAGAGGGGACTTCTTTATTTCTGATCTAAAAATTTCTCATTTACATCCCAAACATAAGAATCATATTTTTAACAGATGCTAAAAGTTT
>CAYRDO010000174.1:0-9202 GCA_964422985.1 uncultured Rhodohalobacter sp.
AAGGGCATCCTCTACCGGCCTGAATTCAAAATGCAATCTTTTGATGCTTTCATTGTATTGATGGTTTTGAATAGTTTCTGTTTTGATACTGAGTATTGTCAGTTAGCACTACTTTATAACTGTCAGCTTCCGGGTTAACATAGTGCTGCCGGCTCTTAACCTGTACATATACACACCGCTTGATAACCGGCTGGCATCAAAGTTTATGGTATGACTGCCCGCTGATACCTGTCCATTTACCAACTCCGCAACCTCTCTTCCGGCCATATCGAACACCGTAAGATTTACTTCTGCTGCTTGAGGTATCTGATATTGGATGACTGTGGTCGGGTTAAACGGATTCGGATAATTCTGATCCAACGTGATATTATTTGGCAGTTCATCGCTTCCTCCGCCACTTGTTTGATTGATCACCAGTTCGAAACGTGGAGATATATCTTCGGCTTTTTGAGCTGTGCCCATTTTTGCATTGATAATCTGATTTTCAGAAACCACTTCGACTTCCTTCTCTGAGATCGTAAAGCGATATGTTGCACCTTCACTCAATTCTATCCTGCTACCGCTTTTAGTATCACGTAATGCATAATCCATGCCGGGGGATCCGGGAAGTGTCCAGCTCAATGAATAGCTTCCTGTTTCGGTCGTTTCAATGCCAAGCGGTATCACCATCTCTTCGGTTTGAGTAGGCAAACTTCGAAGAGCATAGGAACGATTCTCCTCATCCATTGCAAAAAATGATAAATAACGATCAACTAATCCTGCTGAACTTAATTTAATAGCATCAATTCTGTCCAGCCCGGTCTCAGCTTTATTGGAATGTAGAATATGTACGGTTTCTGAATAGTTCCTCTCGTCATGATTCAAATCAAGAGTCAACAATTCCGGCTTGGTTTCAACATTCTCTTTGGTAGTATAATCGTAGGGGATGTAATCATTTTCTGTAATCGAAAGACTGGGATTTTCATCCGTTGTTCGAACCCAGAACCCAAGAAATGGAACAGCAAAATTGAGATCTTCAGGAGCATCAAAAGCGGTTGTTGGCGGAAGTTCTTTGCGAACATCGCATGAATAATTCACATACCCGCCGTTACCGTCATTTTTACTCGACACCCATATATCAATAGAATTTGCAATGTTCGATCCCTGAGCTAACATCCGACAGATATTAATGCCAACAGGATGCGGGTTTCCAATTAAGAAGTGGCTGTTGCCACCCGACCCCTGATCCGGATCGTACCATAGCAAATCATCATAGGTAAAAGTGCCGTCCAATGGTGCCCAAGGACCGTTGGATGTAAGCATTTCCTCTTTTGGTGTGTCTTCATCAAAAATGTAAACGAGCAATCCTTCGCCCGGTACAAATATCTGGTTAGAATTATCGATAGAATCCCATTCGTAATCCTCCTGATCTAACGTGTATACTGTTGGAAACGAAGCCCCGGATTTATCTGATCCTACATAACCTTCCGTTCGTATATTATCCAGCATTCCACCAACATTCTGTCCTTCAGAAGGTGATGAAAAGAGCACCCACCCTTCAGGCAAATTATAATTAATCGCCCGGGCTGCCAGGTCAATGTCCAGAGTTCGTACGTTTTCTGCTGCTTGATATTCAAATGAGGAGTATTCGTACCCAAACATTGTTTTGTCTGATTCGTCTTCGGCCACATACGTTAGATTACCTGAATCGATATCACTTTTTAATATTTCGGCGTTACTTTCAACCTCTGAATCGTTCAATAACAGTGCTCCTCTTCCCGGGAGAGTGGTGATTGTAATACGGTCATCTCCACCAAAAACAATGAGGTCTGAAGGTACCTCGGTTTTCTCACCAGCGCCCGCCATCAGACGTATGCCAGCCACTTGCATCAGACCAGGTGCCGGATTTTGCTCAGGCGCATTGTTATCATTCCCAAAAAATGGATAAGAAATATAATCGCCGGACCTGATTGCCCACAGATCATCAAAATCCCAGCTTTCGCTCAGACCTTCTGTTGATGGATTTGTGAAGGTATCGATCAATTTCATTTCTGAGGTGGATTTGCCTGTACCCCCGCCACTTATTTCAATACCACTTGTTTGGATATCCCAGAATGAATTGATCACATTTTCTTCGAGTTCATCTGCTCCAGCTTCTATATTTACTGCATCAGCAAAACGATCGAACGATTTCAGATAGAAATTATCGATGGATTTTGTCAACGGTGGGGGACCTCCAATTCCACTTGCAGTACCTGTAAGCCCGCCAAAGCCCAAATCCTCATAGATCTCTTCAAGATCTTCCGGCAATTCTTCGGGAAGTTCTTCAAATTCTATCAGCCAAAAAATAAGAGAGCCTGATGAGTAAGAATTTACGATTAAACCTTCACTGTCATTTGTACCAACTAATCCGCCGCTAAAAAAGAATCCTCTGACATCCCCCGTGGCATAGGTATTTCGAACCTCAAATTGATCTATACCCTCAAAATAAGACTCTAAAAAGCTTAGATCTAAGGCTGATGAAAAGGACACTTCATTGGTTCTTACTCTTTGCTTGGAGATATTTTTTAACGGTATATCACTAAAACCATTTGCACCAATTAGTCCACCGGCCGCAAATAATCCGCCAACATCACCTGTTGCGTATGATGCAACAGTAGCACCTTCATTTAAACCAATTAAACCACCGGTCCCAAAAAAGAATCCAAAGTCTATTCCTGTTCCACCCTCGTCTACATCAATCGTATTTTCAAGGGCTTCATTTGTAATTCCTACATACCCTGTTGCATGAGACAGCCCAACAATTCCTTCGTTATACCCCACAATACCACCAAAAGCTGCTACTTCTCCTTCGTATATGAGTTCCTCATATTCCTCCATGAGTTCTACTAATGGAAATAACACATTTGCCGAAGAAGATGAGCCGATAATTAAAGCATAATTATCCCCAGCTATCCCTCCTACACCAACAATACCCCGCACGACCCCTGATGCGGAGACATTATTTAAAACACCTTCATTTGTACCGACTACTGTTCCTATAAAAGCCTCTCCAAAAATGTCAACATTTTCCAGAGCAAGGTTTTGAATGATCCCTTCATTTAGTTCGGATAAATCTCCAAACAATGAACCTTCACCATATACATAACCAAAAAGCCCCAGATCTTCGCCGTTAGATTCATCGACCACTTTTTCCACTTCATCTTCTGATTCATTAAATCGTTTTATAAACAGATCGCTTATTGTATGTCCATCTCCATCAAAGGTTCCGGTAAAGGCTTGCTCATCCTCATTATTGTATGAATAATTACCAATCGGATCCCAACCCTGACCTTCATTAGCGTTTGATGAAGCATACTCATCATATCCGGTTGAATTTTCATCCAGATTATTTTTTAGGATGAAGTGCTCATCCAAATGATTCCTCACATTATTGAGTTGTTCCCAGGTAGTTATTTCGTAAGGATCTGATTCCGTTCCTGATCCTCCTGCAAAGCCTTGTGCTAAAATTGACCCCGGCAAGAAAGCCAAAAGGAGCGAAGCCAATATGCTCTGAAAAAATATTTTAGGAGTGAACGTTTTTTGTCTTTCCCCCGGTGAATGTTTGAATATTCGATATAGCATTCCTGTAGAATTGCTGCGTAGCAAGTGCATCATAGTCCCCGATGTTTAAAGCTTATAGTTAGTTGTAGATATTTAGAAAGTCAGCTAAATTTTTAAGCATTCTTTCTACCCGAAAAAGCAGCCATAAGCTATTGGAAACAAATTGTTATTCCAACAAACATTCGATGTGTTAGTCTATTTTAACACTTGATTCTCCCTCATTGAATTAGGTAAGCAACCTGTATGGAATTAAGTACTTACCAGATCATTTTCGATTGGGTATACTCCAACCTTTTTTAGAAATGGATTGTAAATTAGAACCCTGTATTATTTAGAAAGAGCTCTTTTTTTAACGCTTAAGTGTAAGTCTCAGAATGAGGATTTCTATTCCTCATTATCCTCTCCCAGAGTCCGGCCCGTACTGATCATAATATGAGCCCAGGGTTCTCCGGGATTCATCAGCCATGGCGCTCCCTCACTGGCCGGTTTTGTAGCAATACCCGTCGATTCCTGTGTAGCATAAGGTACATAAACGACATATAAAGGACTTGCGGATTGAAGCTGATTTGCAGAATAATCGTAACCGTTTTCAGATCCTGAAAGAGAATAGAGGGCCATCGGTTTTTCCGGCCATGGAAGTTCACCGGATTCAATCTCTTTTTTACGGGTTGCCATCACCTCTTCTCGCGAGAGTCCTTCTGCGCGAAGCTCCCGTCCGCGAATCATAAATGGTTCCATCTCTTTGAAATAGCAGGCTACATGAAATCGGTCAACGGACGGATCATCAGCAAGGCAGATTAATTCATTCGTACCTTCCCGTAATGTAACCAGCTCACCGTTGTTATTATATCCCAATACTTTGGCTCCATCTTTCATATCTGCCGGTGCAGGGCTGACCGCAGCCATAATCTGTTTTTCCGGCGATGGAATATCACTTTGAGCTGATGCCGGATCAACCCATATCAATAGAACCGCCGCTAAACATCCAATAAATATTCTTCTCTTCACAACTCCTCCGATCTTTTTCTTAAGGTTTGATGATTAACATACTATTGTTATCACTCTATTTCCATATCCCGGGAAGTTTGTGAGGTTTATTTTTTTGTAAGATAAATGAGACTCCCCCCTCGATTTGCTTAAATGAATCTGTGGCTCATTTCTGAAGGAAAAGATAAATACCGGAGTTTCGCGCACAAAAAACCCGATCATAAGCAAAATTTTTTTAGCCCATAGAACTTGAGTACTTAAAAATATAAACTAAAAGGGCTCTGTTTAAGACAGATTTCCTCTTTGGATAGGCAAAATGTTGATTTTCGAGAAAATAGTGTTTTATCCACTTTACCACATATCCTTATAGCCTTTAAAAAATAATGTTTTAGCTGATATCCAGAACAATTAATAACAGTTTATCCACAACCTTCCTTACTATTCGCGGAAGCGGTTCCATGAATATTTTTTTGATCACTCACTACTATGTCTTTTTTAGTAAAGTTTATTATCCATGATTGTTAAATATTTATATTTGATTCTTTATTTATCCTAATTAATTTAAATCGAGCTGAACAAGCTTAGCTTTAACTTTTAAACTCAATCAACCTTAATTAAAGTTTTATTTATAGAATGAAACTACGATACGGATTACTTACCGCCTTGATGGTATTGTGCGTTACTGGCTCACTGAATGCCCAGGATATGGGACCTACTGCTGCCGACGTACAAAATAATCTCAACTATGTATGGACAATTATTGCAGCATGTCTTGTATTCTTTATGCAGGCAGGTTTTGCCCTGCTTGAAACTGGTTTTACCAGGGCTAAGAATGCTGTTAATATAATAATGAAGAACGTCATGGATGTGGGAGCAGGATCTCTCGCATTTTTCCTTATAGGTTTTGGACTGATGTTCGGCACAACAGCCGGTGGATGGATCGGAACGGATGGATTTCTACTCAGCTATATCGGAGACTATTCTGTTGAATGGTCTTACACCTTCTTTTTCTTCCAGGCTGTTTTTGCTGCTACTGCCGCAACAATTGTTTCAGGAGCCGTTGCTGAACGGACTGCATTCAATGCTTACATTGTATTCTCAATTTTAATTACCGCTTTCATCTATCCTGTTTTTGGATCCTGGGCGTGGGGAAGCCTCTTTAATGGTTCGGGCTGGTTAGAAGGTCTTGGATTTATTGATTTTGCAGGATCTACTGTTGTTCACTCCGTTGGCGGATGGGCCGCATTGGCTGCCGTCATTGTCATTGGACCACGTGTTGGTAAATACGACTCTAACGGAAAACCACAGGATATTAAGGGCCATAGTTTGCCACTCGCCGCACTCGGTGTATTTATTCTGTGGTTAGGCTGGTTCGGATTTAACGCAGGATCAACCACTACAGGTGATACGTCAATCGCATTGATTGCTCTGAATACCTTCCTCGCTGCAGGTGCGGGTGCGACCATGGCCATGATTACTACATGGGTTGTAATGGGTAAACCAAACGGCCCCACGACACTGAATGGTGTACTTGCCGGACTGGTAGGTATTACTGCCGGTTGTGCGAACCTTACTCCCGGATTTGCAATCCTAACAGGTGCCATTGCCGGAGTTCTGGTTTATTACGCTACTATCATGATTGAAAAATATGTGGATGATGCCGTAGGTGCTATCGCCGTTCATGGTGTGTGCGGTGCCTGGGGAACGCTTGCTGCAGGACTTTTTGACTCCGCCGGATTTAGCTGGAGCGTAGTTGGTGTTCAGGTAATCGGTATTGTTGCTGCTTTTGCATGGACATTCACGGTTAGCTTTGTTGTCTTCAAAATCATCAGCATGGTGATGCCCGTTCGCGTAAACGGCGAGCTTGAGAAGATGGGGCTCGATCTGCACGAACACGATGATACTGCTTATCCCGAATTTGGCAACTCCAAGCCAAAAGAGAAGGTAACAGCAGGGGTATAATCATCCATTAATTCTGAAAAACTTCAGTTGATCCCGGACTTGTTTTGAAGCAGTTCGGGATGACTGGATTTGAAACAGAATGTTCACTTCCATTATTCCTCAACCTAAACCTAATGATCGAATATGGAATAACTGTACCATTTCTACATTCAATTTTTAAACCCTCAACAACCAATTTTTCAACCATACAAATCATGAAACTAAAGAAACTACTTAAATCCATTTTACTAACTGCTATCGTTACCGTGATTATCGGCACAACTGTAAACCTTAAAGATGTTCAAGCCCAGGAGCTTTCTCCCGGAGTCGATCTATATAGCACGTATGTATGGCGTGGTGTTGCGTATTCCGGCCCCTCCATTCAACCTTATGTAGATTTTACTGCAGGCGATCTTACCATTGGTGCTTGGGGATCACAGGGTATAGATGGTATTGGTGGTGAGAGCAATGGCTTCCAGGAAATGGACCTTTACGCTTCTTACAGTTTTGACTTTGGCCTGAGCCTTGGAGTCACAGATTACTACTATCCGGGATCAATGTATTTTGATGGTGAAAGCCATGCTTTTGAACTGAATGGTGGATTTGCCAGCGGAGACTTTTCTCTCTCAGCAAATTACATTGTTAACGAAGCAGAAGGTGCCGGATCAGCCGGTGGCGATGTATATTTCGAACTCGGATACGGCCCCGTATTTATTGGCGGCGGTGACGGATGGCATACTACTGATGGCGATTTTGACATCGTAAATATTGGTGTTACGACATCCAAAGAGATTGAGATTACAGATTCATTTTCATTACCTATCAGTGGATCAGTGATTTTGAACCCTCATACCGAGCAACTATATATTCTTGCAGGTATTTCTCTCTAATTTGGAAACAGACTTATTCACACGTAGAAAACCATCCTAATTTTCTACTCCGGACCAGGCAAATATTGAGTTATTTGCCTGGTTTTTTTATTTCAAAAAACTCAATCTTGTAGATTGACGACCACTTTTCCCACCTGCTCTCCTTTTTGAATTCGTTCAATCTCTTTGGGTAGATTTTCGAGCGGCTTCTCTCTGCACAATTTCTCAAGAAGATCAGGTTTCCAGTCATCAGCCAATTTATTCCAAACGCAAAGGCGATCACGCATCAAAGCAATTCCGGAGTCAATCCCCATTAAACTGACTCCCCGCAAAATGAATGGATAGATATTCGTATGTAACTCATGGCCCAACACATTTCCACAACAAGCTACCACACCGTTATGAGAGGTTTGCCTTAAAACTGCATCCAACATTTTCCCACCAACGGTATCCAACGCGGCTACCCATTTTGAAGTGAGCATTGGTTTTGATTCAACTTGTGATACTTCATCTCGATGAATCACTTTGGCAGCTCCCAAATTTTTTAAAAAGTCGGTTTGCTCCAGTTTCCCTGTAGCTGCAATCACATTAAAACCCAGATGTGCAAACAGGCCAACTCCAAATGAGCCGACTGCGCCAGTTGCGCCGGTCACTAATACTTTTCCACTTTTTCGTTTCACATGCTGACCCAAAATCTTCTCAACACCAATCGCAGCTGTCAGACCGGAGGTTCCGATCATCATGCTCTCTTTCAGAGATAACCCATTTGGCAGCGGAACAATCCAATCACCCGGCACCGAAATATACTGACCAAAGCCGCCCGGAGTGTTCATCCCCAAATCATAGCTGGTTACAATCACTTTATCGCCGTTTTTAAATCGCTCGTCTTTGCTTGTTTCTACAATACCTGCCGCATCGATCCCCGGAGTAAACGGATAGTGTTTTGTGATTCCTTTATGACCCGTTGCAGATAATGAATCTTTATAATTCAGTGAGGAATAATAGACACGAATCAACACGTCATTATCCGGCAAATCTTTGGTGCTCACCTCTTTGATTGACTGAACGAACTCTCCGTTTTTCTCCTCAGCGACGAATGCTTTGTAGGTTTTTGATTTCATAATTTTTAAGATTTGAAAATACTCCCCCTTTGAAGGGGAAAAGTGAAATGAGCGCTTAGCGAATGAGCTCGGGGGATGACAATGGCTGCAACCTACTTTCATGCTTTAAACCATAAAAAAGTTTCTACAGCCACGCCCTGCGATACTCAGCGTCCACAGCGGTTTTTTAACCGCAGGGTCCGCAGTGTACGCGGGGGAATTCTTTTCACGAAAATATCCTCTTAAACCAAGATACAATCATCTCATCATAGGGCGGATATCGAAAATCCGGATCGGGCCAGAACGGCTTTTTCATAACTGACTGATTTCGGCTGAATGTATCAAAACTATATTTTCCGTGATACGATCCCATTCCGCTGTTTCCAACTCCGCCAAACGGCAGGTTTGGATTCCCCAAATGCTGCACTGTTTCATTGATACATCCGCCGCCAAACGGAACCTGATTGATGATCTGCTCTTCTAATCCGGCATCCCTTGTAAACAGATAAAGCGCCAACGGTGATGGTTTGTCTCGCAATTTTTCAATTAGTTCAGATGGATTCGAGTAGGTCAAAACAGGCAACAGCGGACCAAAAATTTCCTCCTGCATAATTTCCGAATTCCAATCGGCATTGATGATCGTCGGTTCAATAAATCGATGCTCTTTTTTTGTGATTCCGCCGAAAATCACTTCACTCTTATTTATCAAATTTGGAAGGTGAT
>CAYRDO010000175.1:0-2033 GCA_964422985.1 uncultured Rhodohalobacter sp.
CATCAGCATTCATTTGATGCAACGCCTCATTTACATTTTGGACATACTTCGACCTACGCAACTTCTCTTTGGTTTCCCGGATTTTCCGGTAATGGTCTTTGTATTCCTCTTTGAGGCGTTCCCGTTCTTGTTCGCTATTGCTGCTCATGGCTGTTCAATTAAGACTTGGTTTTCTCTTTACCAATCGTTTTTTGTGATTCTTTTTCAGCCTTGGTCTGTTCCTCAATATCGATGGTTTTCTCTTCCTTGGCTTTCGTTTCTTTGCCCATCTCCATTTTAAACTGATTTACAAGCTCTTTAGCTCGCAACTTTTCAGCATTGGCTTCAATTTCCATCGTTTCTGTATCCACACTTTCAAGGGCGATCTCCATCCTTGCTTCGTTGCGTGCCGTTTCTTCATTCAGGCGATTGACCATTTCGGTGTGAGTCTGATCCAAACCACCCATTTCGAATGATTCAAGAGCATCAGCCACTTTCGCCTGCCACTCGGCCCGTTCACTGGCACGCAGAGCTTCGCGGGCTTCTTTGATCTTGCGATCTTTCTCTCGCATAAACGCCTGCTTCACCTTCAGTGCTTTTTCATACGCCTGATCGGCATATTTCAACTGCTGCTTGGAGTGTTGCAGATTTTCCTTCGCTTTTTCCAGTTGAAGCGCATAGCCTTCGGCAAGATCGTCACGGTCAGCCTCAATGGCTGATTTGATTTTTGCGGTGATCTCCGAAATGGATTTTTCATACTTTTCAACTTCCTTTCGAAGCATCATCGCGTTTGCTTTAACGGTGGTGATATTTTCGTTCATTTGCGGAATTTGATCGTTCAGTTCCCGAATGTTTTGCTCAAGAATTAATTTCGGGTCTTCCATTGAACTAACCAATCCGCCAAACATTGATTTGATCGCTCTTATAAATCGTTTAAACATGGTTTTTTGCCTTATTGAAGTTTATGCCCAGATGCTTACGCATCATATAAAGTTAATGGTTTTCTTTTTATTCGCAATTGTTTATGCCCTAAAATCATGAACCCCGTTTTTATCAACACAATGTGTGATGAGATTCAAAGGCTTCGGTGCCTTCTTCTCAACAGAGATGGCATCTTTCATGCCGGCTTTGGCAGCATGAATGGTCTCCTCCTTGTTCGTATATAACGTGGCAAATGTTTCACCCGCTTTAATTCTGTCCCCTATTTTTTTGTGAAGGACAAATCCGGCATCGGGATCTACATCGTCCTCTTTCTCTCTACGTCCGGCACCGAGCTCAACTGAAACCATGCCCATCGCAAATGCATCCATTTCAGTAATATAACCTTCTTTATCTGATATAACTTTTTCCTGAAATTCAGCACTGTCATAGGTTTCAGGTTCTTTGATAACGGAGATATCGCCGCCTTGTTCTTCTACGATATCTACCCATTTTTGAAATGCTGATCCGTCAGCAACGGACTCTTTACTCTTCTCAATTCCTTCTTCCGCCGAGTCCGCTTTTTCCCCAAGAAAAATCATCGTTCCGGCCAGCAGATGGGTGATCTCCATCACATCTTGCGGACCATTTCCATGTAGACAATCAATACTTTCCTTTACCTCCAGCCAGTTTCCGACCGCATTTCCCAGCGGCTGTTCCATATTTGTGAGATAGGCGATGGTTCGCTTCCCAAATTGTTCGCCAATTCCAACAAGCGTTTCTGCAAGTTCAGTTGCCTCTTCACGGGTTTTCATGAATGCGCCTGAGCCGAATTTCACATCCAACACAAGCGCATCAATTCCCTCGGCCAGTTTTTTACTCATGATGCTTCCGGCGATCAGGGGAATCGATTCAACCGTTGCGGTTACATCGCGAAGGGCGTAAAGCAGTTTATCAGCCGGAGCAATCTCTTCGGTCTGACCCGCCAAAACCAAATCGTGTTTTTTGATGATCTCTTTGTACCGATCCAAGTCCATATCCACAGAAAAGCCGGGGATAGATTCAAGTTTATCGAGCGTACCGCCGGTGTGACCCAATCCGCGTCCGGAAATCATTGGAACCGGAACACCGCAGGA
>CAYRDO010000175.1:2133-9127 GCA_964422985.1 uncultured Rhodohalobacter sp.
ATCAAATATTGGATCTCCTTTTCTGTGAGAATCTCGCTCTCCCGTTTTTTCCTGATGAGGGATACCGTATTAAATGATGAATCAGACATCGTTATTGGTTTATAATCCTGAAATTTCGTTTTGCTCTATTATAAAGAAATATACGGTTCAAACATTCTCTATTCATTTTCCTATCATTGATCTATGAAAGTTTTTGCTGATAAATACCTCTATGCGCTCGATCAATTGATTCCCGATAATTTTGAACTGGAAACCTACGATCCCGATCAAGGATTTCCAGAAGATATTACCCAATATGATGCTTTGTTGATCCGAACCGTCACAAAACTAAATCCGGAGACACTTCCGGAGGCTGGCAATCTCAAGTTTGTGGGATCCGCCACAGCCGGTTTTGATCACGTGGATGTTGATCATTTGAAGTCACTCGGAATTGAATTTGCCCGATCGGAGGGATGTAATGCCAATGCAGTAGCGGAATATGTGCTTGCAGCGATCTATCGGTGGGGGAAGCTTCGGGATGAACAAGTCAAAGATCTGAAAATCGGAGTCGTTGGTTGTGGAAATACCGGGGGCTCGCTGATTGGTTATCTGAAGAAACTTGGGATTGTTTACGTCCCGTACGACCCACCCAAAGCTGACAGGCAAGAGAACTTTAAGTCTGCTGAATTGGACGAATTACTTACGTGTGATATTCTTTCATTTCATACACCTTTGACTAAAGATGAACCTCATCCAACCTATCATATTTGTGGTAAAGAGTGGCTGGGTCACGGATTTAAATTGATTATCAACGCCAGCCGTGGTGGAGTGGTGGATGAAACAGCACTTCTCGAAGCAAAGAGGCTGGGGCTTGTACGGGATTTTGTTTTGGATGTGTGGGAAAATGAGCCGGTCTTTTCGGATGAAATTGCAGATCAGTCGTTCATTGCAACACCACACATTGCCGGATACTCCAGAAAGGCTAAATGGAAAGCGAGCGAAATTGTAGTGCAAAAAATGATGGAGTTTTTTGATGAGCAGTATTCTCCGCCAAGCCAGAATGAACAACCGCTTAGATCGAGTTTGGCCGATACGAATGGACTAACCTTCGCCGATTTTCTCTGGAAGAATCATAAAGTCGATTTTTATGATCGTTAATTGAGAAAGCTGATGGGTTTGTCAGATAAGAAAAAAGCGCAAAAGTTTGCTGATTTGAGATCGAACACACCGACAAGGTTTGAATTCAGAACGGTGATCGATCAATATTCAAATCCTCAAAAATTGCCGGAACAAGTGAAGATATTTTGAGATTTCTTTGCGCCCCTCAGCGATCTTTGCGGTTTAATTAACCGCTAAGGGCGCAAAGGCACGCTAAGAGTGTTTTTTGGAAATTATTTTACACCGAATAGTTTGAAGGCATTTCTAGTCGTCTTCTCAGCAATTTCTTCGAGTGAGAGATTTTTCAACTCCGCTAAGTTCTCAGCGATATTTTTGATGAAGGCGGGCTCATTTCGTTTGCCACGATGAGGAACCGGCGCAAGATAAGGCGCATCCGTTTCAAGAATAAGTTTCTCCATCGGCATTTTGGCTACGGTTTTATCAACCCCGGCATTTTTGAACGTAGACACTCCACCCACTCCAAGATAAAGTCCTAAATCAAGGGCTCGCTTTCCTTCATCTTCGGTTCCGGTAAAGCAGTGCCAAACTCCTGTGAGTGATCCGTCTTGTTCTTCTTCAATCAAATCAAGCAAATCGTTCGTACTTTCCCGATTGTGGAGAACAATGGGTTTGCCGGTTTCCTTCGCAACCCGGCAATGAAAACGCAGACTCTCTTTCTGTTCATTCACAAAATCGGTGCTCCAATAGTAATCAAGACCGGTTTCACCAACTCCAACAAACTCATCCGATTGACATAATTCTAAAAGTCTTTCTTCATCAACCGGAAGATTGTCTTCCACGCTGCACGGATGAATTCCCGCCATTTTGTAGAAAGTGATGTCAGGATGCTGAAGCTGATCCATCTGCTCAATCGAATGCCAATCAATAGCCGGCAGAAAAATGTGAGTAATTCCATTTTTTGATGATCGATCTAAAACTTCGCCAAGGTCTTCTCTGAATTTATCGAGATAGAGGTGGCAATGGGTGTCTGTGAGAATCAATAGACTAAATTTCTTTTTTATGTGAAAGATGAAAGATAAGGATTTCATCTCCTCCTTCGAAGGAGGCGAATCAATAGAGTTGATTCAGGAGGATGGCCGAGGCTTTGTTCAAGTTCGAGCTCGCACGAAAGGAAACACCTCTGATAGAATTGCTGAACTCAATTCAATCTGTCTCCTCTCAATGGGAGATTTCTAACTCCCCCAATCCCTCCTTACACAGGAGGGAGCCTCTTCCTCAATCAAAAAGCCTTTCTCCGGATTTTATTCGGTTTCTGTAGGAGGCGATGACCGGATACCGAACTTCCACATTTTTGTAGCCCAGTTGATTGAAGAGTGGGACTAAAATGGATTCATGGACTTGTGCCACTTTTCCGGTGCATACAATTTGTTCCTTTCCGGTAAGTCTCAACGTTGAGAGTTGATTGTTGATGAAATCTGTGAATCCATCTCGAATAAGTGATTCCAGTTCCGGCGGAATCGGGTTAATCAAAACCTGGCCGGCAATAGCAGCGAGCTCGCGATTGGGCTTTCCGGCACGATAAATTCGATTCATCATCTCAGAATACCCTACTGATTCCAATTTTTCCTCAAGGAAATGAAGTGTTTCGGGATTCCCCGTTTTTCTGAAATACATTCGTAAAATTCGGCGTCCCAAATCGGCGGCGCTTCCTTCATCTCCAATAGCAAAACCGAGAGCCGCAGACTTTTGAGCCAGATTTCCTTTTTCAATTTTTGCGCTGATGGAGCCTGTTCCCAAAACCACAACAACTCCATCGCCTTTTCCAAAAAATGCCTTTCCTGATCCATCCAGATCACTTTTAATGTTCAAACGCGCCTGAGGAAAAATCGGTTGCAAGAACCTCATCACAATTTCATCGGAAACAGGATTGCCGCAACCGGCGCCAAAAAAGTAGATAATATCCGGACTGAGGCTGCCAATTTGATGTTTCAGATCAACACTATCGTTCATCATCTGGATGTTGGAAGGATGCAGGCCTTGTGTATGAATCTGAGTGATATCATCACCGTCTACATACAGCCAGTCGGTTTTGGTTGCACCACTATCAGCAATCAGGTAAGTCATAAGACGGAATTATGTTAATGGTAGAACGTGGAATGTGAGAAGGCAGAGAGCAAAAGGCAAATATCAAACGTGAAACGCGAAAAAGGCAAATGACAAATGAAACGTCATTCTGAACTTGATTCAGAATCACCAACTTATTGTAAAGTTATGAGATCCTGAATCAAGTTCAGGATGATTTTAAGGATTCTTACGTTCCACGTTTGCCGTTTCACTTCTCACTCAAACTCACTTCGCCTTCAGAAAATCAATCACATCTAATGCGGGTTGTGGATTCCCCATTATGTAATAATGCAGCCCCGGAGCTCCTTTTTCCATCAATTCCAGTGATTGCTGCTGGGCCCACTCAATACCGATGTTGGTCACATTTTCGGGATCTGCATCTACGGCGGCGGTTAAATCATCAGGGATATTCAGATGGAAATATTTAGGAAGTGATTTTAAATGTCGTTCGGTCGTCAAAATTTTCAGCCCGGGAATAATAGGTACTTCAATCCCTGCATTTTTACATTTATCCACAAATTTGAAATAAGCTTCATTATCAAAAAACATCTGGGTTACAATGTAATCTGCCCCGGCTTCAACTTTTTCTTTCAGCTTTTTGATATCCCAATCCAGGTTCGGCGCCTCAAAATGTTTTTCGGGATATCCGGCAACCCCAACACAGAAATCGGTTGCCTCGGCATTAATGATGTCCTCAAGGTATTGGCCTTTATTCATATCCTTAATCTGATCAACCAAGTCTATTGCAAACTTATTGGCTGTCCCGTTCATGTTTAATGAAGTCTGGGATCCGGTATTATCACCCCGAATAGCCAACACATTGTTAATGCCAAGATAATTGAGCTCAATCAGAGCATCTTCCGTTTCCTCTTTGGTGAATCCTTCGCAGATCAGATGTGGAACAGGGTCAATTCCATAACGATGCAGAATTGCCGCACAAAGACCAATAGTTCCGGGACGCTTTCGGCGAATAACGCGTTTCAGTGAGCCATCCGGACGTTCATCGATGTAAGATTCCGCCGCATGATAGGTGACATCAATAAATGGGGGCCGAGCTGCTTCAATGACCTTATCTAACGCTTCAAACACCGATTGAACCGATCCGCCTCGTTTGGGGGGCAGGATCTCAAATGAAATCAGCGGTTCAGATGCTTTCTCGTAGTGTTCAATAACTTTCATAAAAAAATGCTGTAATTGATGCGTAAAATGTTGATTTTATAAGACTGTTTCCGACAATAGTTTTTTTTGATTTTTTTCAGGTTCATCAATGATAGCATTCGTAATTAAAAAGAATCATGAAACAGATTCTATTCTTGAAATGAACCTTTTTAAAATGAAACAGTTTTAAGATTTTTAAGCAATATCAGATTAATAAGAGAATCGATTTATGAGCCGTTCAGGACATCCACTTTATAAACTGTTGCAAGAACGAATTTTTGTACTTGATGGTGCCATGGGAACCATGATTCAAGGGTACAAACTTTCGGAGACAGATTACAGGGGATCTCAGTTTGCCGATGCGCCGGACGATCAAAAAGGAAATAACGATCTCTTAAGCATCACTCAACCCGACATTATACGGGAAATTCATTCCAATTTCCTCTCCGCCGGGGCAGATATTATCGAAACAAATACGTTTAATGCAAATCCCATCTCGCAGGCTGATTATAACCTGCAGGATCAAACTTATGATTTGAATGTGGCATCGGCGAAAGTTGCAAGACAAGCCGCTGACGAATTCACCAAAAAGAATCCTGATAAGCCGCGATTTGTAGCCGGTGCTTTAGGACCGACTAATAAAACTCTCTCACTTTCACCGGATGTGGAAGATCCCGGATACAGGGCTATTACATTTGATGCATTGGTTGATGCTTACACAGAGCAAATTCGCGGTCTTGTGGATGGCGGTGTGGATACCCTTCTGATCGAAACTGTTTTTGATACTCTGAACTGCAAAGCTGCGATTTATGCCGTTCATAACTACTGCAGAAAAATTGGTAAGGAAATTCCCATTATGATTTCCGGAACCATTGTGGATCAGAGTGGGCGAACGCTTTCAGGACAAACTACAGAGGCATTTTGGATTTCCGTTCAGCATGCGAATCCATTGTTAAGCGTTGGCTTGAATTGTGCGCTGGGCTCCAAGCAGATGCGTCCGTATATCCAGGAGCTTGCAAATCATGCCAGCTGTTTTACCAGCCTGTATCCAAACGCCGGTTTGCCGGATGAGTTGGGTGAGTACAACGAAACACCTGAATTCATGGCTGAGCAGATTCGGGATTATGCAGAAAATGGTTTTGTGAATATTGTGGGAGGCTGTTGTGGTACGACACCCGATCATATTCAGGCGATGGCTGAAGAAGCCAAACGGCACAAGCCCAGAAAGCGGCAAAATCCAAAGCCATTCTTGCGATTGAGTGGATTGGAACCTCTCGTGGTTCGTCCTGAAACGAATTTTGTGAATATCGGTGAGCGGACCAATGTGACCGGTTCAGCCAAGTTCAAGCGGCTCATAAAAAATGAAGAGTACGAAGAGGGACTTTCTGTTGCCAGAGATCAGGTAGAGGGCGGTGCGCAAATCATCGATATTAATATGGATGAAGCGCTGCTGGATTCCGAACAAGTGATGAAAGATTTCATCAACCTGATGGCCGCTGAGCCGGATATTGCCCGCGTTCCGTTTATGGTGGACAGTTCAAAATGGAGCGTGATTCTTTCCGGATTGAAAACCACACAAGGGAAAAGTGTGGTGAATTCCATCAGTCTGAAGGAGGGCGAAGAAACTTTCAAAGAACAAGCACGAAAGATTCTGGATTTCGGAGCAGCCGTAGTTGTAATGGCATTTGATGAAAAAGGTCAGGCCGATTCCTTAGAGCGTCGAAAAGAGATCTGTAAACGTGCGTATGATATCCTCACTGAAGAAGTCGGTTTTGCTCCGCAGGATATTATCCTCGATCCGAATATTCTTACCGTTGCCACCGGAATTGACGAGCACAATAACTATGCTGTAGATTTTATCGAAACCGTTCGGTGGATCAAAGAAAATCTTCCGCTGGCGAAAGTGAGCGGCGGACTCAGTAATATCTCATTCTCATTTCGCGGAAATAATGTAGTCCGTGAAGCGATGCATTCCGCATTTCTCTATCATGCAATTGATGCCGGGCTCGACATGGCAATTGTAAATGCGGGTCAGCTTGAGGTGTATGAAGAGATCGAGCCGAAGCTCAAAGACCTCGTAGAAGATGTACTGTTGAACCGGCGCGATGACGCGACCGAGAGGCTGGTTGATTACGCGGAGGAGATCAAAGATCAGGATAGTGGAAAGAAAGAGGCGAAAAAAGACGAATGGCGTGAAAAGTCGGTCGAAGAACGCATCAAGCATGCCTTGGTTAAAGGAATTACGGACTATATTGAAGATGACGTGGAGGAAGCGCGTCAAAAATATCCTCGGCCCATTGAAGTGATTGAAGGACCGATGATGGACGGTATGAATGTGGTGGGAGATCTGTTTGGGTCTGGAAAAATGTTTCTGCCGCAGGTGGTGAAAAGTGCCCGCGTCATGAAAAAAGGTGTGGCGATTTTAATTCCCTATATCGAAAAAGAGAAGGAAAAGAATAAAAATTCCGAGCCCAAAGCCAAGGTGCTGCTCGCCACGGTTAAGGGTGATGTGCATGATATCGGGAAAAATATCGTGGCCGTGGTTCTGCGCTGTAATAATTATGATGTAATTGATTTGGGTGTGATGAATCCCTCCGATAAAATTCTGGCTGCA
>CAYRDO010000176.1:0-8219 GCA_964422985.1 uncultured Rhodohalobacter sp.
TCTATCGGATACATGCGTGGAGCAGGCGAGAAAAAGCAGACCCGATATTTCGCAAGTTTTGCGATCTGTTTATCCTCTACTATCGGAATCGCCTTCTCGGCCAACCTGCTCACATTCATTGTTTTCTATGAAATGCTGACGCTGGCGACCTATCCACTTGTGATCCACAAAGAAAACAAAGAAGCGATAGAAGCCGGACGGAAGTATTTATCTTACACATTAACGGCGGGTCTCTTGCTCATAGCTGCCGCAGGATTGACCTATTATTACACCGGTTCCATTGAATTTACACCCGGCGGAATTTTTGGAGATGCTAATATTCCACACACAGCTATGCTGATCACATTTATCCTATTTATTGGTGGTGTGGGTGTGAAAGCAGGTATCATGCCACTTCATAGCTGGCTGCCCTCTGCAATGGCCGCTCCGACTCCTGTCAGTGCGTTACTTCACGCTGTGGCAGTTGTTAAGTCCGGTGTGTTTGCAGTTACGAGAGTTGTAGGATATGTATTTGGAACAGATGTCATGGCATCGTATGGATTGAATGATATCCTAATTGTTTTAGCCGGAGCGACAATTATTATTGCATCACTCCTGGCATTTGCTCAGGATAATCTGAAGCGAAGATTGGCGTATTCCACAGTAGGTCATTTGTCGTACATCGTATTAGGTGTGGCACTGTTAACACCGCTCGGAATGCAGGGTGGCATCATGCACATAGCCGCACATGCTACGATGAAAATCACTCTTTTCTTCTGTGCAGGAGCAATTTATGTGAATTTACACAGAACAAACATCAGTAACTTAAATGGAATCGCGAAGGTGATGCCCTGGACAATGGCCGCATTTACAATTGGCTCTCTTGGCTTGGCCGGCGTCCCTCCGCTCAATGGATTTGTCAGTAAATGGTTCTTGGCAATTGGTTCATTGCAGGGGGATATGATTCTGCCGATGGCAATCCTGATCATCAGCGGACTTTTGAATATCGGGTACTTCTTCCCCATCATTCAGCGAGCGTATTTTCGAAAGGGTGAAGGATTAGAAAAATATGGAGAAGCATCACCATTTATGGTTGTGCCACTGTTCTCAACCGCAATTTTATCGATTTTATTCGGATTGTTTCCGAACCTGTTTTTCAACTTTTTTGATTTGGCAACCTCCATCGCAAACAGTTTGTTTACCGGAGGCTAACATGATCACTCAAAATCAACCAACATTATGAAAACCTGGCACTGGATCGTTTTGGGAGTCTTGATTGCGATCACACTGGTACTGGAGTTTACGGCTTTAGCCGGCTACGCTTCTCATTGGTGGAATCATATCCCCATGTTTTATGGGATTTTCGGATTCGTTGGATGCGTGGTTACCATCTATATTGCCAGGGGACTGGGCAAACTTTTGATTTTTAGAAACGAAGGGTATTATGATCGTTGATCTTTTATTCATACCGGCCGTTGTGATGATTTTGGGAGCCTTTATTCTTCCTCTGCTTCCGGAAAAAACTCGGTCAACCGCATTTTTGGTGTTTCCTGTGATTGCCTTGGTAAGTCTCTGGCAATATCCCAATGACTTTACCATGTCGCTGGCATTTGGCAATTATGAATTGATTCCTGTTGCAGTGGATTCACTTAGCCGCGTTTTTGGAATTGCCTTTGCACTCGTAGCCATTATTGGCGGAGTATATGCATTGCATTTGAAAGATGTTGGTCAGCAAAGTTCAGCATTGGTCTATGCAGGTGGAGCTTTGGGCGTTACCTTTGCCGGTGATTATTTCACGTTTCTAGTTTTCTGGGAATTGATGGCCGTCAGTTCTGTCTATTTGATATGGGCTCGAAAAACAGCAGAAACCGATCGCGCCGGAATGAGATACCTCCTTGTACATATCTTTGGAGGCGGACTCTTGATGGCAGGAATTCTCTGGCACGTGTCAGAAACCGGTTCTCTTGTGATGGACAGCTTGCCGTATGAAT
The DNA here is from genome assembly GCA_964422985.1 of uncultured Rhodohalobacter sp. Classification (GTDB taxonomy): domain Bacteria; phylum Bacteroidota; class Rhodothermia; order Balneolales; family Balneolaceae; genus Rhodohalobacter. The sequence goes on from CAYRDO010000176.1 coordinate 1,971, forward strand.
TCACCTACCCTTCTGTGTTGATCCTTTTGGGAGTTGCAGTAAATGCTGCGGTTCCTCCTCTTCATGCATGGCTCGCTGATGCCTATCCAAAAGCAACCATCACCGGAGCGATTTTTATGTGTGCCATCACAACAAAATCAGCCGTGTATGTTCTGATTCGTCTGTTCCCCGAATGGAGTGTCCTGATTTGGGTGGGTGTGATGATGGGAATCTACGGAACAATTTTCGCTCTCATCACCAACGATATCCGGCAAATTCTTTCCTACTCCATTATCAGTCAGATTGGGTATATGGTGGCCGGAACCGGAATCGGATCAGAAATGGCACTGAATGCAGCCACCGCTCATGCGGTTAACAATGTTCTCTTCAAATCACTCCTTTTCATGGGAGCCGGTGCGGTGATCTATGCAACGGGTCGAAGCAAACTCACGGAACTCGGCGGACTGGCCAGCAAGATGAAAGCTGTTGTGGCACTTTATATTGTGGGTGGATTAGCCGTTTCAGGTGCGCCACTTTTCAATGGATTTACAAGTAAAACGATGGTTGTAAGAGCAGCGGGCGAAGCTCATCTCGAATGGGTAATGCTCTTGTTGACGCTCGCCTCAATCGGATCATTCCTGCATAGTGGATTGAGACTTCCCTATTTCACGTGGTTCGGTGAAGCGAAAGAAGAGATCACCAATCTAAAACCAATCCCAAAAAATATGATTGCCGGTATGGGAATTGGAGCTTTCTTCTGCATCCTCATAGGCCTCTTCCCGGACCTGCTTTATAATCAACTTCCCTACCCTGTAGATTATCATCCTTATGATGTGTATCACCTCGTTGAGATGGTTCAGATTCTCTCATTTGCATTTATAGGGTTCTGGTTCTTCAGAAATAAATTCGCCGGCGTGGATAGAATTCTTCTTGATACCGATTGGTTCTACAGAAAAGCTCGCCCCTTCACAGAGAGGATTTTTGTCACAGATGTTGACAAGTTTTATGGTTACGCCGAAAACGCTACACTCTGGCTGGCCGGATTTTTGACGCGACAGTTCCGCGATCCGCTTGTTTGGCTCAATCCATTTACCGATACAGAACAAGAAGCCGCAAAATATAGTCATGCCGTAGAAGTGGTTATGAGCTTCATACTGCTCAGCTTTGTTGTCTTTGCGATTGTATATTTTGTCTAGATCAACAGTAAATTACCGCTTTGACAATCATAATATTCGGATTAACAACTGATATCATTTTTTTTAGCTCACTTCTTTTTCCCCTATTTTAGCCGGTATGAGTTTATTAATATTTTATTTAGTCTTGGCAATTGGAGTTTCTTTTCTCTGTTCAATTCTGGAGGCTGTGTTATTGTCAATCACACCTTCATATATCGCAGTACTTGAGAAAAATGGAAAGACTTCAGGCACCATATTACGCAATCTGAAAGACGACATTGACCGCCCTTTATCCGCAATATTAAGTCTCAATACGATTGCTCACACGATTGGTGCAGCCGGCGTAGGTGCACAGGCACAGGTTGTGTTTGGAAATGCATATGTAACTGCCACTTCAATCATTTTAACGTTAGCGATACTCATTCTCTCGGAAATCATTCCAAAAACACTGGGAGCTACGTATTGGAAAAAACTTTCCGGATTTGCGGCCACAACAACAAAAGGATTGATTGTTATCATGTATCCGCTCGTATTACTCTCAAAAGGAATTACAGTTCTTCTTTCAAGTGAGGAGAAACAGCCGTCGGTAAGCCGCGAGGAATTTAGCGCTATGGCCGAACTTGGGCATGAAGAAGGGGTTTTCGAAGAAGAAGAATCGAACATTTTTAAAAACCTGATTCGCTTCAATTCTCTCCGCGTCAAAGATATCATGACACCTCGAATTGTTGTTGTGAAATATCCTGAGGATAAAACAATTGAGAAGGTGATGAATGAAGAGGAAGAACTCCGTGTATCACGAATACCTGTCTTTGGTAAAAATGAAGAAGATATCACAGGGTATATTTTAGCAAATGATCTTTATTTGAACTATTCAAAGGGAAATGGTGGAAAGAAACTCGAAGAAATTAAACGCGAAGTTCTCATCATTCCGGAAAACATCTCCATCAAAACACTTTTTGAACGGCTACTTGAATCCCAGGAACATATTGCTGTTGTGGTTGATGAGTATGGAGGTTTCTCGGGAGTAGTAACGATGGAAGACGTTGTTGAAACACTTTTGGGAATGGAGATTGTCGATGAAATTGACGCCATTGACGACATGCAGAAACTGGCGAGAAAAAAGTGGAGAGAACGAGCCAAGAGACTTGGAATTCCGCTTCCTGGGTCGGTGAAAGAACAGGAAGAAAAAGAGAAGAAATCAACCTGATTGAATCATCGGTGTGCGTTTGGAAAATGGCACAGGCTGCTCTACCATATCCAACATCCATTTTGCCACCTCTCCCCTGGAAATACTATTCGTTAAACCATAATAATCTGTCTGTTTTGCTTCCCCTGTAGGTGAACCGTTCTTTAGGGTTACAGGCCGAACAGCCAGCCAATCCAGGGCCGTTTTTTCGAATGTTGATTCCATGCCTGCCAGGTCTTTATATGATGCACTCATATTACTGTTTAAAATCATCCATCGAATAATGGGATGTACAGCATGAATGCTTTCTCTGACACCTCCCGCACTAATGCCTACAAACCGATCCACTCTGCAAATTGGCATCAAACTTACTAACATTTTTGCCACTTCTGTTGTTAGATTTGAAGGTGAGACAACCGAGGACCATGGATTAAATGGATTTTTTCGTTTGATTCCCAACGTTGAAAGAACTGCATCGCATCCATCAATTGCATCCAATAAAATTTTTGGATCTAATATCGATCCCCTAATGACTTCCACTTCTTGTGGATGATCAAAATGCGTTTCTTCCCGAACAATAGCTCGAACGTCGTGTCCACGTTCAGATGCAAGCTTTACAATCCACTGCCCACATCCGCCGGATGCCCCTAATACTAATAATTTCATTCTTCAGTGATGAGAAGTCGTACTTTATAATCCTCTTTTTCAAATTGACGAGGATGCTCTGGATAAGGTTCTAGGTCCAAGAGCTGAATATTGATATTTTCTACGGATGTTTCCTGCGGTTCAAGATATGTATTCAAATGAATATTATCCTGATCAAACCGTATTTGTACTTTTCCATTCCCCGCCCAAACACATGTAACATTTGACGGACATCGCGAATCTTCAAGAACGTCTACAAATTCAACTTGAATTCTGTCACTTCCTATTCGGATCTGCTCACCTATTTTGAGTTCAAACTCTTTGCCATACTCATATCGCTCAGGTGTCAAATTGTTTTGGCAAGCCACGGATATCATCAATAAAAAGTATAGAAAATAAGAGCGCATAGAACTCACCCTAAAAATACATTCTGTTTGTAATAAAATTACACATCAAAAAACGATTATACCTATCTAAAATTGGTGGATAAAGAATATTTAATAAATCCACTTCTCATTTCTTTTTGGATTCTTACAACCTCAATGGGTGTTTCCGGGTCCGGGAAGAGTACAATTGGACCGCTTTTAGCATCGAGATTAAATGTACCTTTTAAAGATGCTGACCATTTCCATCCCGAATCCAATGTTAGAAAAATGGAATCAGGAACTCCGCTTACAGATTCAGATCGGGAACCCTGGCTGGAAAAGCTCAATCAATCCCTGAAAAAGTGGCGAAAAAATGGGGGTGCCGTTCTCGCTTGTTCCGCTCTCAAAAAATCATATAGAAAAATTTTAAAAAGAGATCTACAGGATGATGATATTATTTTTATCCATCTGGACGGGGAAAAAAAATTGATCGCTGAACGTCTCAAAAAGCGATCCGGACATTACATGCCTGCCAGTCTTCTCCAATCACAATTTGATGCATTGGAGCAACCACAACATGCCATATCTGTTTGCATTGAGCCAACTCCACAACAAATCGTGGATGAAATTTTATCCAAACTCGTATCAGTCGCCTCAATTCGTAAATCATTCGAACTGGAAAAATCAATAATCTAACCACAAATTCATGGAAAATTTCCAGCTATTAGCTGCTACCATACTTGGCATTGCACTTCTCTTACTTTTAGTTACTCGCTATAAAATTAATGCTTTCATCTCTCTGCTCATCGCCAGTATTTTTGTGGGATTGGGAGCAGGAATGCCCGCGTCTGATGTCCTCAGCAGTATGCAAGAAGGTATGGCGGGAACCTTAGGTTTTGTTGCTACCGTGGTTGGACTCGGCGCCATCTTCGGCCAAATTTTGGAACACTCCGGCGGTGCGGAATCTGTAGCACGTACTCTTATTCGAAAATTCGGACGAGACAAAGCATCGTGGTCTATGGTCATTACGGGGTTCGTCGTTGCTATTCCCGTATTTCTTGATGTAGGCTTCATCATTTTGGTGCCGCTGATTTATGCACTCGCCCGTGATACCGGAAAATCTTTGCTCTATTACGGTATTCCACTCCTCGCAGGACTTGCCGTAACCCATGCATTCATCCCTCCAACCCCCGGTCCGATTGCCGTAGCTGATATTTTAGGAGCGGATTTGGGATGGGTAATCTTACTCGGTTTTATTGTTGGGATCCCCACAGCAATTGTTGCAGGACCGATCTTTGGAAAATATATCGGGAATAAGATTCACGTTCCGGTTCCGGACTATGTGGAACTGGAAGAGCATGAACAAGATCAGGATGATGATCTTCCTCCATTCAGCCTTCTCCTTTTGATCATTGCTGTTCCACTGATTTTAATTTTAGGAAATACCATCACAGAAGCTCTGATTGATCAAGCTGTAATTGAACCACAATTTTGGACTGAAGCGATCATTTTTATCGGCCATCCGTTTAGTGCGTTAACGGTAGCCGTACTGATTGCGATGTACTATCTCGGTGTTCGCCGCGGAACTACACGAGAAAAATTATCAGAATTAAGTATGGTAGCGATGAAACCTGGCGGTGTTGTGTTTTTGATTGCCGGTGCGGGTGGGGTTTTTTATCAAGTGCTGGTGAATAGCGGTGTTGGTGATATGCTTGCCGGCGGAATGGCAGATCTTGGATTGCCCATCATTGTTTTGGCCTGGTTGATTGCAGCGGCTGTTCGGGTAACTCAAGGTTCCGCCACGGTTGCAATGATTACGGCTGCCGGAATCCTTTCCCCAATTCTCATCTCTTTTGATATAAGCGAACCTCACAAAGCTCTTATCGTATTAGCAATCGCGGCTGGTTCTACAATCCTCTCTCACGTAAACGACAGTGGATTTTGGCTGGTGAACCGATACTTTGGAATGAGTGAAAAGGATACTCTGAAATCCTGGACCGTAATGGAGACAATCATCTCGGTTGTAGGATTCGGTTTAGTCTTTATTCTGAGTTTCTTCGTGGCTTAAACCCCATCACAATAAAACTAACCTAGTCTTACCAGCGCAGGAGGTTCACTTTGGTGATATCTACAGAGAGGTTATTTCTGAAGATGGCCAGAATAATTGCGAGGCCGATCACAGCTTCAGCCGCTGCAACGGCTAGAGAAAAGAATACCAAGATCTGTCCCGTTACATCTCCGTGATAGGCACTGAATGAAATGAGTGTCAGGTTGACTGCATTCAGCATCAGTTCCACGCACATAAAGATCACGATCGCATTTCTGCGAATGAGTACACCGATCAAACCGATGGTAAACAGAATTGCACTTAATGCTAAATACCAATCAATCTCAATCATTCTGATGCTCCGTTATTTCCTTTTTTATATTGTGCGATCATAAGTGCACCCACAACCGCTGCAGTCAAAAGAATGGCGGTCATTTCAAATGCGAAGAGGTAATCTGTATAAAGTACATCACCCAGGGCTTCAACGGTTCCGGCTGTTTCCATCTCCGGAGAAATTTCCGGTAGTAAATCGGCAACTCCTTCCAGGCTGTACAAAATCAAGCTGAGAGTTATCACACCAAGAAAGAAGGCAGAGATGTATTTGGCGCGAAATTTATTGAAGAGTGATTCTTCATCATCCAAATTCAATAACATAATGACGAAGAGAAAAAGCACCATTATTGCGCCGGCGTAGACAAGAATTTGGATTAACGCCAAAAACTGTGCCTGCAATAGCAGGTAAATTCCGGCGATTGAAACCATGTTAAGAACTAAAAAGAGGGCGCTGTTTACGGTATTTTTGTTGAGAACCATTCCCAATCCTGACCCGATGGCCAGAACCGAAGCCATTTC
>CAYRDO010000176.1:8229-9109 GCA_964422985.1 uncultured Rhodohalobacter sp.
GAAAAATAAAAATAAATGTATCCATTCTAATCGATTGATTACTGGAGCTTTAAGGTACCCAAATTTAAAAATGCCATCAAGCGAATTGACGGTTTTTCATAGTTTAGAAAAAATAGATCATTCCGGCGATTCCCACAGCCCAACAGTAGTAAGAAAAATAATAGAACTTCGCATTCTTCAACAATTTTACGAGATAGCTTAAAGCAAGGTAACCGGAGACAAACGACGTTAAGAATCCAACAACAAGAATTACTACCGCTGCCATTTCAATTCCGGTTTCCATTAGGTCCATGATTGCAAGAAGCATAGCCCCGGCAAGTACCGGCAAAACCATTAAGAAAGAGAAATTTGCAACTTCCTCCCGCTTCATTCCTGTAAAAAGTCCCACAGAAATTGTAGATCCGGCCCGGCTAATTCCCGGCAGGATGGCAAAAGCCTGAGCTAAACCCATGATAAAACTTCGAACGCCATTCACCTCTTTTTGTGGATCTTTCACAAATTTTGTCGAAAAAAGGATGGTACCTGTTACTAACAGCATGCATGAAACAAAAAACGGATTCATAAAAAGTTCTTCAATGGTGTCTTCCATTGTGAACCCCACAATCATAGCGGGGATCATACTAATGAGAATAAACAGACAAAATTTTACATTCGAATTGGTTTTGTACATCTCCGTTCTGATGCCGGCGGGAGTCATACTTTTAAAAAGGTCTCCCAGGATTTCGGCAATTAATTTACGATAGTAAAGAACGATGCTGCAAAAAGACCCGAAGTGTACAACAATCTCGAACGTAATGCCTGTTTCGAGATCCTCTCCAATAAGAGCTTGTGCCAATACAAGATGCCCGGAACTGCTAACGGGAAGAAACTCAGTGATACC
>CAYRDO010000177.1:0-3551 GCA_964422985.1 uncultured Rhodohalobacter sp.
TAGTCCATCCGCTCGTAAAATATCCGCCAATTCAGATTCCAGGTTTCTCCGCCATCTTCTGATGATTCCCAATCCCAGATCATGGAATCTTCAGTAATATCATAAAACACCATTCGTTGGGTAAATTGACGGCCATCCTCCAACTCGCGAACATCGGTTTGAAAGATCCTCTTATTCCCATCAACCTTCCCTGTAAAATCAAAATATCCGCCGTTGTTATCTGCCCATGCTTGTTTCCATCGCTCAAAACGAGGTTGATAAACAGACAGGCTCGTGCCTTTAAATCCTTCATTCTGTCCTTCAGTAATCTGAAAGTTTTCCCGGATCACAGTTCCATCTAACGTTTTTTCGATGTGATTGGTACCGTGCCCCATTCCATCTCCTTCTTCCCAGCTAACCGCCCATTCACCAACCCAGAAATCGAAGTATTCAGCCGGTTTAAGGTTTTCGACTGAATTTTGAGAATTGGATGCAGAAGGAATAAGGCTGATAGCTAGAAAAATTGATATGAATATCAGATACTGATTTTCATTTTTAAAAACCATTTTTCAATACTTAAGAAGACTGTTGAACATTAAAATGAAGCACCGTGATATAAATTTCCCTGTTTGGACTTGCACCATCCGATCCGCGGCGGACTTCCAGTACGACAGTATCCTTTCCGGTAAAGTCAGCTTTTGATTGATATCGGTATTCTACGGTTGAAGATTCATCAAACTGGCGAACCAGTTCGCTCAACGCCGCATTCTTACTGTCTTCTTTGATCAGAGCTTGCTCTTCATCACCCAGAAAACCGAGATTATATACAAATTTTTCACCTGCGGCTAGCTGAACTTCCACGACTTCAAATTTCTTGATTTCAACATCTTTGGAATCTGAATCAATAATGTTGCAGCTATTCATGAATAATATCAAAAAAAACATGCAAGAGAGATACTTCATCATCTGTTTTAGAGTAGAATTTGATGTGATTTGTAAATTGTAAAAAAGACGATCATTGCAGAACTTCTTCATACTTTTTATACACATTGAATAAAGGAATTACCTATGAGGCCCCGAATTAAGATCTGCTGTATTTCATCCAAAGAGGAAGCAAAAATGGCTATCGATGCCGGCGCATCAGCAGTTGGTTTAGTGGGAAAAATGCCGAGTGGACCCGGTCCGATTGAGGATCATCTCATCAAAGAAATTGCAGGTGTAGTACCACCACCGACCGCCACATTTTTGTTGACCAGTGAGACCAGTGGAGAAGGTATACTGAATCATTATCGACGGACTCAAACCAATACCATACAAATTGTGGATAAACCGGAGGAAGATGCACACGAATATTTAAAGAAAAAACTACCGCATGTAAAAAGAGTACAAGTTATTCATGTAACCGACGAATCTTCCGTAGACAAAGCTCTATGTTATGCAGAGAAAGTCGATGCACTTCTCCTGGACAGTGGGAATCCCAACCTGAAAGTAAAAGAACTAGGCGGAACAGGCAGGACTCACAACTGGGACATCAGCCGAAAGATCGTGGACCAATCATCCATTCCGGTTTTTCTAGCCGGTGGTTTGAATGCCGAAAACGTAAAACAAGCCCTTGATATCGTTCAACCCTTCGGCCTGGATATCTGTAGCGGCGTTCGAACAAACGGCCACCTCGATCAAGAGAAATTAGAGGCATTTATGAATACTGCTCTTTCTTAACTTTAAGTTCTTTGATCTAAAAAATATTTTAATTGCTTGAACGCCGAATAATCAAATATGGAGGTGAATTACCGACCACATATTTTTCTGCTTCCATGACGTAAATATCATAGTCAATCGTAATATCTTCATTCTCTTCCTGCATTTCCTGCTCAGATTCGTTTTGTTGACTTTCTTCTAGCTCTCTGACAAAGAAACTTAATGAATCACCCTCAGCAACTTTATGAACAAGTCTTGGTTCATTTCCATCCGGTCCGCTATATAATGTGTCGATCTCTACAAAAATATCTTGGTCAAACCTGAAATAAGTCCTCATATCTCTTGGAAATGAAAAGATCACATCTGAGCCTGTTACCTCCCATGTGATGTCTTGGCCCTCTACTACATTCCAAATTCCTTGATTATTTCCCTCCTCATCAAAGAGACGCCATTCTTCCCCGTCTTCAGTGATTGTAACTTTATTAACAATTGGCTCTTCAGGTACAGGTTCAATCTCCCCATTACAGCCAGTTAATATTGTAAATGCCACTATAAAAAGTCCGAAAAGCTTTGTTTTATTAAGCATAATTGTGTGTTTTGATTTAGTGTTAACCCCTCCAATACCCCGGAAAGGATTTATTTATGATTCCTGCTTCTGAAGCTCCTCTTTCAATTCGATATAATCAGGGTCATTTTTAAGAGATTGCAGGTCCGGCAGCCATTCTATGCGCGATATAATATCAGCCCGAACCCAATCTAATGCCTCATCCCTCATTCCCAGATTTTCGTACGTACTTACAGCGTTTATAAGTATTTCTATATCTTCTTGATTTATACGAAGAGCTCTTTCAATGTAGTCAGTGGCCTGTTCTTGGTTGTTCAAATCAGAATAAAAAACAGCAATATCTGAGAACACAACAGGGTCATTTGGATTAACCTCCAGTTGAGCTTCCGCTTTTTCAATTGCAGTACGGTAAAGCTCTTCGTGCCCCTCTAATTGTTGGCTCAATTTCACGGACCCAGCATAATTTCCCCAGAATTTGTATAGTTCGGAATAGGATTCATTTTCTAATACTTTTTTGTATGTATTTGCAGCTTCAGTGTATCTTCCATTTCTAAAATAAATTCCTGCAAGATTACTGGCTGTAATCGGGCTGTCGTAAATGGCCAGCGATTGCTCAAACATCACCTCCGCGCTATCCAATTCATCCATATAGAAAAAGGCGATACCAAGATTTGAATATATTGCGCTGTTTTGAGGAGCCAGCTTTTGAGCTTGCCGAAGATTTTTAACAGCTAAATCTAATTTTCCATTATCTAAATAATAATCGCCCAGGTTTTTATATCCCCCCCAATATTCAGGCTTTTGATCAATAATATGCTTGTAGATTGAATCTGCTTTTTCAAATTCCCCCAGATTCTCATAGGATAAAGCCATTTGCCGAAACGCTGCTGTATATTTTGGATCGATATCCAAAGCACTTTGATAGTGATTGATTGCCTGCTGATAGTTACCTGTTCCATTTTCCAGCAATCCCATAAGATATTGAACCGCCGGAAGTTCTGAGTTTATGGACTGAGCCCGTTCTAAAGAAGACTTTGCTTCTTCAACAAATGATGTATTTCTCGTGATGACGTACTGTCTCCAGTAAGATTCCCCCAAACCCGCATACGCCAGTGCGAAATCGGGATCGAGATCAAGTGCATTCTCAAAATGATTGATGGCCGTATTTAGAATTTCGAGATTATCCTCTTTTTGCAGGTTCGCTCTTCCTTTTAAATAAAACTCATATGCCCTGGGATCTGTCGGTATGCCTTCACGCAGCGTTTCTTCCATATCCGGATAAAGCGTTTTCTGGTCGGAGAGAACTTCG
>CAYRDO010000177.1:3561-8988 GCA_964422985.1 uncultured Rhodohalobacter sp.
GAAGCATACTCAACATTGCGCGGATTCCCTGTTGTTCGAGTTGAGCAAAATTATCGGAATGAACCACCACTTGTTCGGCACCGATCGTTCGAACATTATCGGCATCAATAAGTTGGAGTATAAGCCGGGTGGAGTCCTGAATGGTTTGGATACTGGAGCGAATCACCATGTTCACACCAAATTGTTCATTCGCTTGCGAAGCACTCTCTACATTTGCGCTTCGAATCTCACTGGCCGGTGTTACCCAATATTCATCCTCAAATTGCTCAAGGTCTGCTAATCGAAAGGAAAGTGTTTCTGTGAGTCCGGCTGAAATAGATACCAGGTTTGGATCTTCACCAATGTTCTCAATAGGCAAAACCGCCAGATATTTCTTTTGCGGAACGCTTCCCATAATATCAAATTCGCTGCTCCAGTAGAACATAGAAGCCGAAATAGAAAGTATTATCAGAGCGGTACCAATTGCGAGATATATCTTTCTATTCACTGAGATTGCACTCCCAACAGCAGGTTCTTCTTCTTGAGCTTCACCCCTTACATCATCCAAAACTTCAGATATTTCTTGATATCGATCCTCCGGGCTTTTCTCAAGGCATCGGTTAATCACTCGCCGGATTGATTCGGGAATATCCGAGGTCTCGGAATTGATTGGCAATGGCTCCTCTTCGGTAATTGAGTACATGATCGCAGCTTCGTGCATCCCCTGGAAAGGAAGTTTGCCGGTAAACAGTTCGTAGAGCACTACGCCGTATGACCAAATGTCCGACTGGTGATCGGCTTCGTTTCCCCGTAACTGCTCCGGTGACATATACGCCGTTGTTCCTGCCGTTGTATCTTTAGTGATTGAGGCCTCGCTTCCTTCCAAACGAGCCAACCCAAAATCCATGATCTTCACATTATTTGAGGAATCGACCATGATATTGCGGGTTTTTATATCCCTGTGAATGATTCCTTTATCGTGGGCTACTTTTATACCTTCAGCAATCTCTTCTGCAATTTCTATCTTCTCTTGCTGCGAAAGGTTGCCCTGTTCAATCACATCTTTAAGTTCTTGCCCCTCAACGTATTCAAGAACAATACATAACTCTCCATTAGCCTCTTCAATGGCGTAAACCTGGGCAATATTTGGATGATTTAATACAGCTGCAGCCTGGGCCTCAACACGAAATCGACCATGTTTTGATTGATCTTTTGCGATATGCTTCGGCAAAAATTTAAGAGCTACATCCCGATTCAGACGAGTATCACGGGCCAGGTAAACAATGCCCATCCCTCCTTCACCAAGCTTTCTTTTTATCTCGTAATGCAAAAAATTGGATGCCATTTTTTACACCATTTCAGCATTGAAATTAAACTATTTATGTCTCTCTATACTTTTATTTCAATCTTATGTTACTGATTATTTCAATGTTATTAAAGATTAGATATATGATATAATCAATGAATGAATACAAGATAAAATTAATTATTATTCATTATAAATTTTTAATTTTTTTCAGACCATATGATTCCACCCCGATCAAATACTTACCCCTTCCCCATAGGGGATACTCCTTTTTGCTACTGAATAATCATGCGGGGAGATGAATTCCCCTGAACGAATTTACCTTCATCTTTAATAAATACTTCGTAGATCAGTACACCTCTCGGTGCATCATCTTTAATGGTCACTCGAAGATTCCCATTTCTTCCAACTACCTGAGATCGTCCGTCATCAAACATATTTCCGCTGAAATCAAAATAATCTTCCACGTCTTCAGAGAAGATAAAAATCACTTCTCCTTCAGCACGATTTTGCCATTGAACCCGATCATTCGAAGATGCATTGAGTGTCCCCCGGCTATTTCCATTCAGGTCTCGGACTCGCCACACATCCTCACTGTCTTTTTCAATCCTAACATTTAGTTGTGCATATGTACTTTCCAGATCAACACTTTTATAGACCATCCCCGCAGAGATGACAAAGAGTGCAACCATACATAGAATTAACTTGGCTTTTTTGGTCATGATTTTGCTTTTGTGTTATTGTTTATCCCCTTTCAAATAACTGCCACGAAAGGATTAGTTATTTGCTTGGTTTACAAGTTGATTTTTAAGCGCCATAAATGCCGGATCGCCGGCCAGATTCTGTAACTCCGGTTGGCTCTCTATATCCTCTATCATCTCTAATGAAACCCATTGAAGAGCCATTTCCCTCATCTCAAATTTTTCATAAATCGAAACAGCTCGCAATCTGATAAACAGGTATTGGTCGTTAATCTGAAGAGCTCGTTTTATATAATCTGTAGCTTCCTCTTTGTTGTATAAATCGGAATAATAAGCCCCAATATCGGCCAAAATAAGCGGATCATTGGGATTTATATCAAGCTGTTCTTTCGCTTTTTCAATAGCCGTTACAAACAGTTCACTTGCTTCAAGCGAATCCCCCGTTTGTTCTACAGCCTCGGCATAGTTTCCCCAAACATCGTAGCGATTGGGATATTCCTCCAGCACAATTTTATACATATCTGCAGCTTCGCTATACATCTCATCTGCATAGTAAAGTCCGGCCAGGTTGTTGGCTGTGAGTGGATTTTCATCCAGTTCAAGCGATTCCTCGAACATCTCTCTGGCTTTGGCATTATCTCCTTTGTAGAAATAAGCGATCCCCAAATTTGAAAGTGCTTTACTGTTATTTGGCGTGATGTTCACAACCTCTTCAAAATTTTGGATGGCGCTATCAAAATCGCCATTACTCAGATGATAAACACCCAGATCTTTGTACCCTTCCCAATATTCTGGTTTTAACTCAATCACTTTTTGATAGGTATATAAAGCTGTATCTGTATCCCCGATTTCGTTATAAACACTAGCCATCTCGCGGTACGATGCGGTGTGTTTTGGATCAACTTGTAGTGCTCGTTCAAAGTAACTGATCGATTCTTCGTAATTGCCTGTCCCGCTTTTCACCAATCCAATCAAATGCTGAACCGGAGCCAGTTGGTCGTTAATAGAATTTGCCCGATTTAACGCTGTTTCAGCACGGCTCACATACTCCACATCTCTGGTTATTTCATATTGTCTCCAGTAACTCTCTCCCAACCCGGCATAGCCAAGGGCAAACTCAGGATCTAAAATCACAGCTTGCTCGAACAGATCTATTGCTTCATTTAGATCATCTAAATTCATCTCTTTTTGAAGGCTTGCTCTGCCTTTCAGGTAATATTCATAGGCTTTAGGATTTGAGGGAACACCTTCTCGAATAGCACTCTCCATTTTGGGCTGAATATCAATCTCAAGCATGGTTAACATCTGTTCGATGGCATCATATTCCAACTTCGCGAGATCATCAGCATGAACGGTAATTTGGCGGGTACTGAGCCGCCGGACATTATCTGCATCCACAAGTTCAAGAATCAGTCGAGTAGAATCCTGAACAGTTTGAATACTGGCGGATATCGCAAGGTTTACCCCAAAAATTCGATTTGCCTGAGAAGCACTCAGTACATTTTCTTTTCTCATCTCGCTTGCAGGAGTTACCCAATATGAATCCTCGTATTGCTCCAATTCAGAAAGACGATATGAAAATGTCTCAGCAAGACCATCACAAATGGCCTGCATCTCCGGATTGCCTCCAATATTTTCGATGGGTAAAACAGCTAAATAGCGTTTGTCCGGAACATCAGAGCCTACCCCCGGGAGTCCATCCCAAAAGAGAAGTACAATCACAATTAAAACACTAACCGCAGCAATCCCGATAGACAGATAGCTCGTGGTCTTCGGCGAACTTGAAGTTGGTATTGTATCACTCATCAAAGGATTCACTTTCTGAGCCTTTAGATCATCCAGAATCTCAACCATACTTTGATAGCGATCATCGGGATTTTTCTCAAGACATCTGGTAACAATCGCTTTCACGTACTCGGGCACATCTTCAGATTCCAGCGGATGTGGTTCGCCCTCAGAAATGGAATACATCACAGCAGGCTCATGCAGTCCGCGAAAAGGTAGCTGACCGGAAAAAAGTTCATACAAAACAACACCGAACGACCAGATATCGGATCGGACATCCGCTTCACTCCCTCTCAATTGCTCGGGAGACATGTAGGCGGTTGTCCCAATTGTAGTCCCTGTTTTTGTGATGTGATCTGTCCCCTCAAGCCGTGCCAGGCCAAAATCCATAATTTTAACTGTTCCCGAAGTATCAATCATAATATTTCGGGACTTAATATCTCTGTGAATAACCCCTTTATGATGCGCGTTGTATATTCCCGAAGCTATTTGTGAAGCAATTTCTAACTTTTCCTCAGTAGTGAGACCACCCTCTTCTATGATATCCTTTAACTCAAACCCTTCCACATATTCCAGAACAATGAAGAGCTCTTCATCTACCTCTTCAATAGCGTGAACATGTGCAATATTTGGATGGCTCAATCCTGCCGCAGCCTGGGCTTCTATTTCGAATCGCTGTCTTTCAATCCTATTTTTTGCAATATGAGGCGGTAAAAATTTGAGTGCAACATTTCTGTTTAGGCGTGTATCTTTCGCCAGGTATACGACTCCCATTCCGCCTTCTCCGAGCTTTCTCTGAATTTCATAATGTAGAAAAGATGAAGACATGCCGAGATTCTGTTCGTTGTTCGTTACATCAGTCCCTCAATCCGAATGCAACTCACTTTGGAGAGGTCAATACAGCATATTACTCATAAAAAAGCTCTTAAAACAAAAAATCTGTAGCATAGTGTTGATTATTTCATATAATTAGATGCATACATTTTGGTTCATTGAGTTTTTTTTGAACTATCTCTTTAAAGATCAGGCTTCTCAAAATGTCCAACGTTGAAAAACTCCAGGCCGAGAACAGACAGCTCCAGCTTGCAATCAATGAGTTGAAAATTCTCAACGATGTTGCTACGACCATTTCTTCGGTTCAATCTGTTGATGAAATTATCGATCAGATTGTAATGAAGTGCATTAAACATATTGGCGTTGAGGAAGGAACGGTGAACTTGTTAGAGCATCATAAAGAGGGCGACGATTTTCATACAATGGTCCGTCATAAAGATGCATCCGGAGTAAAGGTACCTTACCGAATGGATGCCGGGTTAAAGGGTTGGATGCTTAAAAACCGTACCTCTTTTCTCAGCAATGATATTCGCCACGATGAGAGATTTCAATTTTTGTCTGATGACGAGTACCCGTTCACCTCTATCCTTTGTGTACCGTTAATTGTAAAAGGAGAGATGACAGGATACCTCGCAGTGTTTAATAAGAAGGAAGGCGAATTTTCAAATGAAGATCGCAGATTGCTTTCAATCATTGGTTCTCAGTCAGCACAGATTATTGAAAATGCCCGATTGCTAGAGGAAGAAAAGAGATTCATTTCACTCCAGGAAGAGCTCAATATGGCGTCGGAAATTCAGCGAAAATTACTTCCTGATACTCCGC
>CAYRDO010000178.1:0-8848 GCA_964422985.1 uncultured Rhodohalobacter sp.
TACAGGCGATGTCAATCACTTCCAGGCTCTTTCAACTGCACTTTCTGCAACGGTTGGTATTGGTAACATTGCCGGTGTAGCAATTGCCATTCACTATGGCGGACCCGGTGCTCTTTTTTGGATGTGGGTAACCGCATTCTTTGGTATGGCCATTAAATATTCCGAGTGTACGCTGGCTGTAAAGTATCGGATTAAAAATGCAGACGGTTCAGTGTCCGGCGGACCGATGTATTACATTGAACGAGGGCTTGGCGAAAACTGGAAATGGCTGGCCGTAATTTTCGCAAGTTTGGCAGTCATCTGTTCATTCTTCACCGGTAATGCCATCCAGGCAAATACCGTTGCTGATGTGATGGAGAATTCGTTCTTCTTTATCGTCCCAACGTATGTCACCGGCCTTATTACCGCTACGATTGTCGGAATTGTAATCATCGGCGGGATTAAACGGATTGGCTATGTAACTGCACGTCTTACTCCCTTTATGGCTCTTGTGTATGTTTTAGGAGCCCTGTTGATTTTACTTTTGAATTACGATCAAATTATTCCTGCCTTCGGTACGATTTTTTCTTATGCCTTTAATCCACAGGCTGGTGCTTGGGGGGTTGGATCCGGCTTGTTTATCACCACGATGGTTTGGGGTGTAAAACGTGGTTTGTTTTCCAATGAGGCCGGACAGGGTTCCGCACCTATCGCCCACGGAGCTGCTAAAACAGAAGAGCCCGTTCGCGAAGGTGTAGTTGCTCTTTTGGAACCATTTATTGATACCATTATGATCTGCACCATGACCGGATTAGTGATCATCACAACCGGAGTTTGGGATCAAAAACATCCAACCGAAGTAAACCTCAATTCCCCCGATCTTGAGTTTCAGATTACTGAAACCATGGACGATTCGAGCGTACTTGTGGTGAAGGAAGGGATTATTCAGAATGGCGTAATGTTAAGAAGCGCCTTCCCTATCGACACAGTTTTTGCCAATGTGGAGCAGACGGAATTGTTTACCGGCACGATCGACACCGATGATTATACAGCAACAAGTGATGCCAGCGGGGAGTCATCCGGAATTGTGTACGGAAAAGAAATTTATAATGGAGCTACACTAACATCCCAGGGATTTGAAGACGGCCTTGCCCCTCTCTTTCCGGGCGGGAAATATATTGTCACTATTTCTGTATTGCTTTTCGCGATCTCCACATCCATATCCTGGAGTTACTATGGCGACCGTTCTATTCAATATCTATTTGGGGATCAATCGATCATCTACTACAAAGCCGTATATGTTCTCCTCCATTTTATTGGGGCGATTACAGCGCTCGGAACCATTTGGGCTATTGGAGATATCGCTCTTGGGTTAATGACATTCCCCAACCTGATTGCACTTTTTGCTCTCTCCGGAGTTGTATACGGAACCACGAAAGAATATTTCAACCGATTGGATGAATCAGAAGATAATGAGTAAATCTAGCGAACCGACGGTTATACAACATCCTATTGTTTCGAGGGATCTTACCATCCTGAGGGACTCAACCACCAAAACTGCAGATTTTCGAATTGCCATGGCCAGAATCGCCACAATTCTAGCTTACTTTGCTCTTAAAGATCTGCCGCTTCACGAAAAAAAAGTTCAGACACCCATCACCAGCACAACCGGTTATGAGATCGATCAAAAAATCGTGATTGTTCCTATTTTACGTGCCGGTCTTAGCTTGGTAGATGCCATCATAAATTTTGTGCCGGATGCCAAAGTTGGGCATCTTGGAATGTACAGAGACGAAAACACCCATCAGCCCGTTGACTATTATTCAAAGATGCCGGAAGGTTTGGATGAAGCACTTGTACTTCTTGTTGATCCAATGTTGGCAACAGGCGGAAGTGCTGATGATGCTATTGGTTTTCTTCAAAAAAATGGAGCCAAAAATATCCGGTTTATCTCTTTGATTTCCGCACCTGAGGGACTGGATCGAATTTCAAAGAAATATCCCGATGTACCAATTATTACAGCAGCAGTGGATGAAAAACTTAATGACGATGCTTTCATCGTACCGGGATTGGGCGATGCAGGAGACCGCTATTTCGGAACGAATTCTTAAATACGGACTGATCTTTTCATTCGCTTTCCTATCCTTCTCTTGCACAGAGCTCTCGGAATACGATACACAACAGGTCAATGCCGCACTAAATGATTCGCTGATTACCACTACAGAAAGCTGGGATGTTGCCATTTCAATCATGCGGAAAGGCCGAACCCGAATGACCATTGAGGGAACTCACTCGGTTCAATATCAAACCGAAGAAAATAAACGAACCACGATAGACGGTCCCGTGTATGTTCAACTTTTTGATACAACAGGCGCTCTTGAAACCGAAGCCTGGAGCAAGAGAGCCGTCTACTATGACAATGAACGCGAGTTTGAATTGATGGATTCTGTTCGGGTGCAAACTGTAGATGATCGCCGGCTTTACTCGGAATATTTGAAATATATCCAGGATTCAGATCGAATCTCCTCCCCGGAATTTGTGACGATCATTACGCCTTCTGACAGCATTTCGGGGCGGGGATTTAGCGGTTTGACGGATCTCACCTCTTACACCATCACTGAACCGCGAGGCAGGTTGATTGTTGAATGATGAAAAATTTCAGCGCATATATTTGTCTTCTGTGTCTAACTCTTCTGATTTCATTCCTCGGCAGTAAAACCATTCAGGCCCAGGATCGGGTGAATATTAACCAAGCTGATGAAGCTGAGGGGATGACAATTGATGGAGAATTGGTTCGAAAAATTCTGGGGAATGTAATCCTAACCACGGAAGAGATGGTTTTAGAGACAGACAGCGTCTATCATTATACCAATCGGAACCTGCTCACCGCGTTCAATATCCAGATTGAAACCAACGACGAAATGATCTGGGCGGATACACTTTATCACGATACGGAAACCGAAGTAAGCCGCCTCCGCGGGCGAGTGATTATTCAGTCAGACCAAAATTTAATGTTCAGCGATTCTCTGAATGTAGATATGCAAACCGACATTGCCACATTCAATGTACCGGTCCGGTTTGAAGATGAAGATGGAACGTTGATTGCACAAAGCGGGCTCTACTACCAGGCTGTAGACAGTGCCGTTTTTCGAGGCGATGTGCAACTCTCGGATACAACCCAGTATATCGAAGCTGATTCACTTTTCATGAATCGTGAAAAAGACCTTTATGAGATGCATGGACAGGTTTACGCCAATGATTACGAAGATGACGTCCGTTTTTCCGGTCAATATCTCTATGCTGATTCCACCGGTTACAGGCTTCTCAAAGATGATGCATGGCTGATGGAAGTCAGCGAGTCAAAAGAAGATACAACCCATCTTTTTGCTGAAACGATTGAACTGACGGAAACCGATACCGTCTCATATATGGATGCATTTGAGAATGTTCGGATATGGTCCCTTGAGTTTTCTGCAGTTTCAGATACTGCCAATTATCGGGATGATTTGGAGCAATTTATTTTACGCTCATCTCCAAAGCTCTGGCATGAAGATATTCAGCTCAGCGGCCCCTACACAGAGGCATTTATGGAAGACGATAATATTCGGTTTTTAACATCCTACCCAAGACCGATTGTTGTTCAGGAGGACTCGATTACCGGAAGACTCCATCAAATGACAGGTGATACGCTGAATGCCTATTTTGAGGAAGGTGAGTTGGAACGAATTAGGGTTTTCAATAACACAGAGATCATTTTTCACCAGCATGATGAAAACGACCAGCCCGATGGTTTGATTGAGATGATGTCTGCAGGTCCGGCCATTATGTATTTTGAAGATGGAGATTTTGATGAGTTCAAAGCTATGCAAAACATCAACGGTACTTATCTACCCGAAGATCCCGCCAATGTAGAACGCAGACTCGATAATTTTCAATGGAATCCGGATTTAAAACCGCAACGCCCCGAAGTTCAAACCCCACGCTTACCTCCAATCCCCAAAGAGCGCCCGTTTGAATTGCCACCAAGATATTTGAGATATCTTGAGAATCAAGAGCCGAATGTTAACGAATCAGGTGAGAATTTAGAAGTCAGTACTCAGGAATCAAAATAGTTGAATTCTGAATTCTGACTCCTGAATTCTATATTAATTTTGACGAGTTTTTGAATTCAACCCCAAATCTCATGTCTGATCACTACCAAGCTTTCATCATAGATACTATTCGAACTCCTATTGGGAATTTCAGGGGAACGCTCTCTCCTATTCGGACGGATGATCTTGCGGCCATCCCCATCCAAGAGTTGATGAAACGAAACGAATCCATCGACCCAGATTCTATTGATGATGTGCTTCTTGGCTGTGCAAATCAAGCAGGTGAGGATAACCGAAATGTAGCCCGAATGGCACTTTTGTTAGCGGGTTTGCCATTTACCGTTCCCGGTGAAACTGTGAATCGTTTGTGTTCATCGAGTATGTCTGCCGCGATTCATGCGAGAAGAGCTATAGCTGCCGGCGAAGGTAATTTGTTTATCACGGGCGGAGTGGAGCATATGACCCGCGGACCATGGGTGATCTCAAAAACATCCAAACCGTTTGGAAATGATTCCGAAATGCATGACTCCAGTTTTGGATGGCGATTCATCAACCCAAAAATGGAAGAGCTGTACGGAACCGATGGAATGGGAAATACGGCTGAAAACCTAGTTAAGAAATATGGAATTTCGCGCGAAGACCAGGATAGGTTTGCAGCATGGTCTCAACAAAAAGCCTGGAAAGCTCAAGAATCGGGTCGATTAGCGGAGGAGATTATTCCGGTGGAAATTCCCCAGAGAAAAGCCGATCCAATCATTTTCAAGAATGATGAATTCATCAAACCAAAAACCACTCCTGAAATTCTCTCAAAACTGAGCCCCGCTTTCAAAATAGATGGAAGTGTAACTGCTGGAAATTCCTCCGGGTTGAATGATGGCGCTGCGGCTATGATTATCGCCTCAGGCCAAGCGGTAAAGGATCAAGACTTGATACCAATGGCTCGCATCGTATCCTCGGGAGTGGCGGGCGTTGAGCCGCGAATTATGGGAATCGGCCCGGTTTATGCCTCAGAAATTGCACTTGACAGAGCCGGACTTACACTCGAAGAAATGGATATCATCGAAATTAACGAAGCATTTTCAGCACAGGTTTTGGCTTGCACACGAAAGATGGGAATTGACGATGACGATCCCCGAATCAATCCAAATGGAGGAGCAATCGCGATTGGTCACCCCTTGGGAATGAGCGGTGCAAGAATCCTTCAAACAGCAGCTATTGAGCTTCAAAAACAGCAAAAAAAATATGCATTGGTCACCATGTGCGTGGGCGTTGGCCAGGGATATGCAACCATTCTTGAACGAACCTAATCTCAAAATCATGGCCAAACCCAAAAATATCGACGAATATATTGCACGGACAGAGGGTACGTTTGCGCACCCGATCCTCACCAAAGTTCATGAGATTATCCTTGAAACGGCGCCGGAAATTCAGGAGGCGATCAAATGGGGAGCTCCCTCCTACGAATACAAAGGTATCATGATCACCACCGTGAAGTTCAAAAAATTTGCAGCTGTTTGGTTTCACAAAGGCGCATTTTTTGATGATGCCAAAAATCTGCTCGAAGCCAGTTCAGATGACACTAAATATATGCGAAAGTATATTCTTCACACTATCGATGACTTGGATGAAGAGGGTTTGAAAGGATTGATTCGGGAAGCAATAAAACACCAGGAAAGCGATGAAGTGTTAGAAACCTCTGACAAAACAGACAAGGAAGAGTTGACATCCGAGCTGTTGGAGAAGGCTTTATACAATGATTCTGAAGCCAAAACCAAGTTCGAGAATTTCCCCGATTACAAGAAAAAAGAGTTCATCGAATATATTGAAACTGCTAAACGGGATGCTACCAAACAGCGTCGCTTGGAAAAATCGATAGACTTGATCCGAAAGGGAGTTGGTTTACACGATAAATATAGATAGTAGCCGAAGTCTAATCAGCGAACAGATAATACCTCAGAATTTCTGAACCGTTTTTGTGCTATCCTTTAACGCTCTTGTAGCTTCATCATGAATTCGGATAGCTATCGCAGTCATATCACTGCTCGCCGCTATACCGGCATAAAATCCATAAGGCCCCTTAGGTCTGTTATCTTGTGGTCTGGGACGATTTGAAACGATGACAATGGCATTTGCACCGTGTTTCGCAGCTTTTTTTCGAAGAACATCGATTAAAGCTCCGTCGTTAGGGAATACACCATATTGAGATGAAACCACACCTATTCCCTCAAATAATCTGTCTCTAGGATACTCGGGCAATACTTCTACCGGACCATCATATGTGGGAAACGTGTTACCAACCTGAGTGAAGTTTGCTGTTGCACAACCCGAGATGAAAGCCAGGTATAATCCTAAGGCTAATACATTGAGTTTTTTCATGACGCTCCCTCCGTTTAGTGATCGAAATATGAATATACACCAAAAACATCCGATGAATATGCTTCTATTATAGAATAATCAAGGAATAAGGGCAAATACCACCTCCCTCAAACCGAGCTGTTTTTGAACAAAGATCAGATAACTATTTACAAGACAATTTTATACGTTTATAGAACTCTTACTCATTTAAATGAGTCGTTTAATTCTTTAAAAGGTATGATCTACGAATTCAAAGGCTACAAACCGGTTATTCATGAAAGTGCATTCATCCATCCGCAGGCTGCGGTGACGGGAAATGTGATTATCGGAAAAGATGTGTATATCGGTCCCGGGGCAGCGATTCGCGGAGACTGGGGAAAGATTGTGATTGAAGATGGCTGCAATGTCCAGGAAAACTGCACCATTCACATGTTTCCGGGGGTAACTGTTACATTGAAAGAGTCAGCTCATGTCGGACATGGAGCGATTATTCACGGCTCAAGTATTGGTAAGAATTGTCTGATTGGAATGAACTCCGTGGTGATGGACAATGTACATCTTGGCGATGAATGTATCGTCGGAGCACTGAGTTTTATTCCTGAAGGAATGGAAATCCCAAATCGAAAAGTGGTGGTGGGAAATCCGGCAAAAATCATTAAAGATGTTTCGGATGAGATGCTGGAATGGAAAACGGAGGGAACGTCCTGGTATCAAAAATTACCTTCTGATATGAAAAACGAATGGAAAAAGTGCGAACCGTTACGAGAGATTCCGGAGGATAGAGAAGATCAGGTGAGGGAGTACGAGACATGGAAGGAGAAAATGAAATAATCAGAATTAAGGAGTCAGAATTCTGATCCCTATATTCCAAAAAATAAATTCAAACCAACACCGATGTCCATCAAAGTTACCTCTTACGCCCAAGGCAAATGGATTGAAACCGGAAAGGTATCAGACCTGATCAGTGCTGTGAGTGGAGAACCGTCTGGTCAACTGGTTGAGGCAGATCTGGATTACAAGGCAATGTGCAAATATGCCCGAAATGTCGGCGGGCCAAAGTTAAGAGAGATGAGCATCCACGAGCGGGCGTTTAAGATCAAGTTTTTGGCGAAGTATCTGTTGGATCGGAAGAAAAAATATTATGAGATCTCCACTCACACCGGAGCTACAAAAAGAGATTCCTGGATTGATATTGATGGCGGAATTATAACCGCATTTGGTATTTCAAGTCAGGCACGGCAAAACCTTTCTGATCTGCCATGGCATGTTGAGGGAAAGCAGGTGAAATTATCAAGAAAAGGAACGTTTACGGGGCAGCACATTTGTGTTCCAAGACATGGTGTAGCTATACAAATCAACGCTTTCAACTTTCCGGTTTGGAATATGCTGGAAAAATTGGCACCTGCGTTCATCTCGGGAATGCCTTCCATCGTTAAACCATCGCCCCTCGGCTCTTATCTGGCGTTTGAAGTGTTTAAGGATATCATCGAATCTGAAATTTTACCTGAAGGCACCCTTCAGTTCATTGCTGCTGATAAACCCGGAGATCTTTTTGATCACTTAACCAGCCAGGATAGTGTGGATTTTACCGGGTCAGCAGAAACCGGCCGAAAGCTCAAAAGTCATCCGAATATTATCGTTAATAATGTCCGGTTTAATATGGAAGCTGATTCTCTGAACTGTTCCATTCTGGGACCTGATGTGAATACTAACATGCCGGAGTTTGACCTCTTCATCAAAGAAGTGGCCAACGAGATGACTGTAAAAACCGGGCAAAAATGCACAGCCATTCGACGAGTGATTGTTTCGGTTGAGAAATCTGATGAAGTGATTGAAGCTCTGAAAAATCACCTCTCTGAAGTAGTGATTGGAGATCCATCAGATGAGAAAATAAAAATGGGACCTCTGGCCAGTTCACTTCAGGCCGAACGATTTGAAGCTCAACTACAAAAACTGGATGAGGTCACCGATTCGGTCTTTCAATATCAAAATGGGGACCTGAAAGGAGCTTATTCCAAAGCCCGAATTCTGCAATGTCATAAGCCGCTTGAAATTGATGAAGTCCACACCGTGGAAGCATTCGGACCTATGACTACCATCATGCCCTATTCAACGGTTGATGAAGCGATCGAAATCGCTAATAAAGCAGATGGATCCTTGGTAGGCTCTCTTTTTACGGCTGATGATGAAATCGCCCAAAAAATAACGCGTGGCTGTGCTCCATATCACGGACGGTTTATGATTATAAATCGGGATAGTGCTGATGAATCTACGGGGCATGGCTCGCCAATCGCCTCATTGGTTCATGGCGGACCCGGACGAGCCGGCGGCGGTGAAGAGCTGGGTGGCGCACGGTCTGTTTTACATCACATGCAACGGGTTGCCTTGCAAGGATCACCCACAACGCTGATGAAGATCACAGG
>CAYRDO010000179.1:0-8774 GCA_964422985.1 uncultured Rhodohalobacter sp.
AAGGGATCGCATCGGAATCGGCTGGATTCTACTTTAGAGCAATTACTAAAACTTTGATTTTCGCGATCATCCAACTACGGAATAGGGGCTAAAGCCCAAAAGTAAG
Organism: uncultured Rhodohalobacter sp.; assembly: GCA_964422985.1. Classification (GTDB taxonomy): domain Bacteria; phylum Bacteroidota; class Rhodothermia; order Balneolales; family Balneolaceae; genus Rhodohalobacter. The sequence continues at coordinate 107 of CAYRDO010000179.1, forward strand.
AAGCTCTTCTTTTCCGTTGACTAAAGTCAACGGTAATAGATATTAACTCAACGATTCAACTTTCTTATTTAGCAAAATTGCAAAGCTATTTGAACAGGGCTATAATTAATTACCGTCAGTTTTAACTGACGGAAGAAGCGAAAACAACAATTCGATTGGCTTTAGCCACATGCACAGAATGCGGACAGGGTTTCTGGAAATGATCTTTCAGAAATCGATTTGATTCGATAATTGAACGGATGCAGAAGCTTTGATTTATGGGGTTCACAAGATTCAGTAGTACATAAAATATGTCGCCAAAATCGCGGTCATGTTGTAAATCCCGTGTGCAACGATTGGAGCCGTTAATCGTTGGGTATAGATAAACAGGAGAGTGTAGGCGGTTGTGGGAATCAGAATATCAACCCATTCCACAGCATTTGAGGGAAGGTGGCCTAAGCAGAAAAACACGATTGAAATTAACGCTGCGATCCATAATCCGGTTTGAGGATTTTGAAACGTCCCCTTCAACACATTGATGAAGTACCCCCGATTGTAAATCTCCTCGGTGATTCCGCCGCCAATCACTCCGAGAGCAATGAATGAGAGAAGGCCGATTGTGGTTCCGTCCATCATCGAAAGCGCTCCCTGTATATCAGCTCGTTCGGCTCCGCCTGTGTTTGGAATGATTATGGTGTATTGAAGAAGCGTCCACGTGAGGCCAACCACTAATCCCAACGTGCTGTCTTTTTTCCAATGTTCAAAATTCCACCCGATATCGCTAAAATCTTTATTCAGAAACCGAAGAGAGTAATAAATCAGGAGGGTTACGGAAACTAACTGGAAAAGGGCAATGATCAGCAGGTTAATTCCAATCAGTCCGCCGTTTACTTTTGAGATGCCGAAGAAAAGATTGGGAAGCGCAAACAGAATGAATCCCAATAGGATGGTGCTAATAAAAATGAGAAGTGTTTTTCGGCGGCTCGTTTTTTGTTTATTCACAAAAGAGAAGTCAAGGTTAGCTGTTTTATTCGTGCCGCTTTACGGGATAATGTTCGATTTGTTGCCAGATGATTTAGCTTTAGAGATCCGCGAAGTCTTTTGTAGACTTCGCGGATCTGTCTCTACTTAAGAACCTGCCCAAATGCAATATCATATCCATCCAAATCCTGGATACCGAACTCCAGGCAGCCGTAATCTTTCTCACCTAAATGATAATCGATAATGGCGCCGGATGCTTTCATCTCTTCATACATTTTGGTGGCGTCATCCACCCAGAAGTACACATTCCACATGTTTTGCACAATTTTATAGTGCGGTTTGATATCTTTGGAATCGTGCACTCGGCTGAGCATCAACCCAAATCCATCGCGGTCGAGGATGCAAAATCCGGGCGGATCACCCCAAAACCGTTCATACCTGAATCCTACCTTATCCCGGTAATAATTGGCTGAAGCTTCAACATCTTTCACCAATAAAATGGATGCACTTCCATTAATCTTTGCTTTTTTCATATGATTAGTTGTTTTGAACTTCTTTCGTGATCTTTTTGTCCTTTACCGATTACCGATTTCTCCTAATTTTCGTAATCAATTCCAAGATCGTTGTGTCGAACTTCGGCGAGCTTTTCATCCAGCATCTGCTGAAAACGATCTACTACTTCTTTGTAAAATGGATTCCCCGCCAGGTTGTTGAACTGTTGGGGATCATGTTGCATATCATATAGTTCCATTCCGGCTTCAGCTTCATCACCATACTGGATGTACGCCCATTTTTCGGATCGCAGCAGATAAATCATTTCGCCCCTCCAACGCGTCACAGAAAAAGCAACATCTCGGACCGAGTGCTCAGGATCATCAAGCATCTGAACCAAACTTTTTCCCTGCAGATGCTCTGAATATTCCAGGTTTGCCAGCTCGGCAACGGTTGGATAGAGATCCAGCAACTCCACAAACGAATCGGTGACAGCAGGTTCTTTGCCCGGAACTTTGATGATCATCGGTACACGAACCGATTCTTCGTGAAGACCCAGTTTCATCCAAAACCTGTGTTCGCCCAAATGAAATCCATGATCGGACGTAAATATCACAATCGTATTTTCTTCAAGTCCCTCTTCTTCCAGGGTTTGCAGTACTTTCCCGACTTGTGCATCCATGTACGAAACGGATGCATAATACCCGGCAATCGCCTTCTTTTCCTGCTCTTCAGACATCTGAGCATTCACACTGTTCACATAATTGATACCGAGCTCCGGTATGTCATCCCAGTCATTTCCTACTTGCGGTGGAAGAACAATCTGTTGATATGGATAAGGCTCGAAATAGTTTGCCGGAGCCACAAATGGCACATGGGGACGCACAAATCCAACTGCTAAAAAGAACGGTTCATTTTTATGCTGCCGGATCAGCTCGCTTGCTTTTTCAGCCGTTTTTCCATCGGAGTGTACGAGATCACCGCCCTCTGCTTTTACGACGGTCATCACATTTCCGCCTTCCCTTGGCTTGGTTCCGTAGGGATTATTTTGAACCAGTTCTGCTTCGCCATCCGCTTTCCACTCAGGTCCCTGACTGTTAAAGCGTTCATTCCACGATGCCGGATCATCTGCGCCGTCCGCCCCCTCTTCGATATGAATCGGAACTCCCATATGAAAAATCTTGCTGACCCGCGCCGTGTAATATCCATTATTTTTGAAAAGCTGCGACCACGATTCTCGTTCATCACCCACATTTTCTCGTCCGCTCACGTAGCCATAGGTTTCCGTAGCAGAAGGGTAATAACCGAACATCAACGAAGCACGAGATGGACCACACACCGGAAATTGCGAATATGCTCTTGTGAACCGGGTTCCTTCCGATGCCAATCGATCAATATTGGGCGTTTGGACGATTTCATTTCCGTAGGAACCAAGGGCCGTTGCCGTCAAATCATCAGAGATAATGAATAGTACGTTGGGTTTTTCCTGATCCTGAGCCGAGAGCGTTTGAATCAACAAAAAAGAGATTATAAAAACGACACTACATATTTTCGAAAAAGCTGATTTCATGCTCTGATTCTTAAAACGACAGATCTAAATTTACATCGATTTCCTGAGCGATCTCTTCCATCCGGTTACTGATTCTCTTTACAATTTCCGGATTGTCCTCGGCGCGATTAAAACGCTCGGCTACATCATCCTGCAAGTTAAAAAGCTGCGGATATCCCTCAATCACGCGTAGCTTCCATTCACCCACACGCATCGCCTCAAAGTTTCCATTTCTGAAATAAGCGTATTCATTTCGGGGAGAAGCTTCCTCATCGCCTTTCAAAAAATTCAACACATTATAGCCATCCAAAGGTAAATCCGGAGGAGTACCACCACCTGATTCTAATAGTGTTCGATAGATATCCGGTGAGGCTACAAGCTGATCGGTGACTTGTCCCGCAGGAATTTGATCCGGCCAGCGAATCATTGCCGGAACGCGATTTCCGCCTTCATAACTGGTGTGTTTGTATCCTCGAAGTAATCCTGCCGTTCCTTGATGCCACGGCATATTCCCAGCCTGTAACATCCGGTCGGGCAGGTTGAGCCATGGCCCGTTATCTGAAGCAAAGAACACAATTGTGTTGTCTGAGATCCCCAGCTCATCCAGTTTCTCCATCACCTGACCGACACTCCAATCCAGCGTTTCTATAACATCGCCATAAAGGCCGCCTCGTGATTTTCCTCGAAACTCCTCGGTGGTGTAGATCGGCAGATGCGCCATGTTGTAAGCGAGATAGTAGAAAAAGGGCTGATCTCCCTGACCATGCTCATCAATAAAATTCAGTGCTTCGGCGGTGTATCGAACGGTCAGCGAATCCTGGTTGACGGGGTGCTCAACCATTTCGGTATCCCGATAGAGCCCTAAAGGTTCATCCGTTTGAACCCAGGGTTTTTTATAATCATTGGAATAGGGCAGACCGAACCAGGTATCAAAGCCCTGGTTGGTTGGCAGGAATTTTTCCTGTTTATATCCTAGATGCCACTTACCGGCCATCCCGGTATTATAACCGGCTTCTTTGAGCCCTTCGGCTAACGTCAGTTCGCTGTCAGGCAATCCTCCTTCACCATCAGAACCCGTAGACCCGTTGAAATTGACGCGCGGCATATATCGCCCCGTCAGGAGTTGTGTTCGCGAGGGCACACACCACATCCCCGTTACAAATGAGGTAAACCGAACGCCCTGGCTTCCCAGCTTATCAATATTGGGAGTTTTGATGACCGGATTTCCGTAGCTGCTCAGATCACCATATCCCACATCATCCACAAAAAGAATGATGATATTGGGTTGATCTGATGCGGTTTCCTGAGACTCCTGATTATTTGTACACCCGTTGAGCAAACATATACTGACAAGAAATACCATTGCCAGAAATGTAAGATTCAGATCATACTTTATTTGTGCCGGTTTATGTAAGGTCATTCTTTTTATTTTTGTGATTGCATCCGCTCCATTCATAATCCCCAATTAGATACAATTTATCTACATACTATTTATGAATTTCTCAGAAATGATTGGAAGGCCCATGCAAAAAAGTAACAAGCGTGAACTCGTTACCCATCAAAAAAAATTACTGGTTAGCTGCCGGTATAAATTATCCGCCACATTTTTCCATGCTTTGAATCTACCACATAGAGTGATCCATCGGGTCCCTGTGCGAGTCCCATTGGGCGGTGTTCTGCTTCAACCGGTGACATCAACACAGCTTCTCCGGCAAATCCCTCTGCGAATGTTTGATAGTCACCATTCAGAGGATCGGCCCCATCAAACGGAACAAACACCACTTTGTATCCCTGCTGCGGCATGGGCGCGCGATTCCAGGATCCGTGAAATGCAATGAATGCACCCTGACGATACTCTGAAGGAAATTGGTTTCCGGTGTAGAAAAGCAGATCGTTGGGCGACCAATGGCCGGGGAACGCCATAAACGGATCATTATATTTTCCGTCGGGTGCAGGTGTTTCTCCATCGCCGCCATATTCCGGGTTCAGCATTTTTTCACCCCGAAGATGATCGTAATAAGTGTATGGCCAGCCAAAGTTATCGCCGTCATTTACTTTGATGAACTCTTCGGCCGGCAGCTCGGCATTCTCTTCAATGGTATACAAATCCGGCCACAAAACCCTCAGCTGATCACGGCCTTGCTGAACTACATAGAGTTGATTTTGCTGCAGATTCCAATCCAATGCAACGGCATTTCGAATTCCGGTGGCGTACCGGTACCCATCATTCTGCAGGGTTTGGTTTAAACGATCGGCATCAAATCTCCAGATTCCGGCATGCCATTGCAATTGGGGGCAAGGATCCATACCGGGCGTTTCAATCGTCCGAGGCTCCTCCTGGCAAGCATTGGCGGGAGCCCCGATTTTTACATAAACATTTCGGTTATCATCAAACGTAATCGCTTTGTCTTTTTTCTCTTTCTGTACAAGGAATCCCGATACAATTACTTGCGGTTCAGATTCAGGAATGAGTTTATCCCCCGATAAAGAATATCGAAAGAGAGTTTGGTTTCCTGCAACATAGAGGTACCCGTTTTGGATATCGATTCCGGTTGCGGGAAAATCGCCAAAATAGGCCGTTGTGTTGGCTACTCCATCCTCATTTGTATCCCGAAGAGCGGCTATTCCGTGACCTTCATGCAGATCGTAAAGGGCCACGTACATATCCCCATTATCCCGAACGGCAAGGTGTCGAGCATATCCGATGCTATCTGTTACCACGACCGCACGGAATCCATCGGGGAGTGAGAGACCTCCATTATCTTCTGAGAATTCAAAAAAAGGAGGTTCTTCGGAAGGGGTTGAACCGGTTGAACAGGAGATGGATAGCAGTCCCCAAAAAATAATCAGATATCCTATCCATCTGTACTGCATAGCAATTTTTTAGCTACCTGTGTAGAAAATCCGCCAGAGTTTACCCTGTGTGGAATCTACAATGTACACCGAGCCGTCGGATCCTTTGGCAAGTCCCATTGGTCGACTATCGGCATTCCCGGGGGAGGCCAATGAGTCGGTTCCCGCAAATCCTGTAGCAAAATTTTGATAATCACCGGCAACTTCGGTTCCGTTAAAGGGTGTAAATGTCACACGATATCCCTGTTGCGGTAAGGGAGCCCGATTCCATGAACCATGCCATGCAATGAATGCTCCTCCCGAATATTCTGATGGAAACTGATCGCCGTGGTAGAAAATCAGGTCATTCGGAGCCCAGTGGCCCGGAAACGCCTGGATAGGATCTTCAAATTCATCACCGGTGTAGGGAGTTTCACCGTCTCCACCATATTCAGGATTCATCATTTTTTCACCACGAAGATGATCGTAATAGGTAAATGGCCATCCGAAATTATCGCCGTCATCTACTTTAAAAAACTCTTCTGCAGGCAGTTCTGCGTTGTCTTCGGCATCAAAATGGTCCGGCCAAAGCGTATTTAACTGATCGCGTCCGTGCTGTACCAAGTACAGATTATCAGCGCCTGAGTTCCATTCGAGGGCAACAGCATTTCGATAGCCGGTTGCGTATTTATAGCCATCTTCTTGCAGTGTTTGGCCTGTTGTATTTGCATCAAACTGCCATGCACTTCCTTGCCACTCGAGTTGAGGACATGGATCCATACCCGGAGATCCTGGAGTTCTTGCTTCTTCCTGGCATGCGTTGGAAGGTGCTCCAATATTCACATACAGATTTCCTTGCTCATCAAACGTAATGGGTTTGGCGGCGTGGCTGCCTTGATCCGGAAATCCGGTAACGACCATTTCTGGTTCGGAGGTTGGTACAAGATCAACGCCTTCCATCGAGTAGCGAACGATAGCTGTATCCGGCGCGAAATAGAGATATCCGTTATGCAACGCAATTCCTGTTCCGGTATAATCACCAAAATAAGCGGTAGTATCTGCAACTCCGTCCCCATCTGTGTCGCGCAGGGCAGCAATTCCATTTCCATCGTGAGCGTTACTCAGAGCTATGTAGATGTCTCCATCTTCATCTACAGTCATTTGTCTGGCACTTCCCACACTGTCAGCTACAACCACAGCTTGAAATCCATCGGGAAGTGTGATTCCGCCATTATCTGCTGAAAAATTCATGTTTTCAAAGGAAGCAGATGTTGCGGATTCGTCATCTGATGATGAAGAGCATGCCATCATCAGCGTTAAGCATAAAAGCAATAAAATATGAGTCGATTTACGAAGCATGATTTGTGAAATAGGTTAAAATTGAGTGAGTTTATAGGTGCATCGTTACTTATACAATTGTTTTTATTATAAAAGAATTCGCGATCAAATCGAATCTAACTTCAATAAAAATTTGACGGTAGGGGTAGGGTGAGGAAAATGCATACCTGAATAATTTTGGTGATTGCCACACTCCATTCACTGTGTTCATTCCGTTCTTAATAACATATACTGCTTTCTACTTCACCAATTGAAGTAACTCATCCGGAACATCAATATCCATACGAAGAAGGGTAGATGCATGGGTTTTTCCTTGGGCATCGAGTTTGAGAGATACCGTTCCGCCACCACCCAAACTTTCATTCAGAATAAAATTCAGCGCCCCGATGTTAGGCAATTCGTAGCGTTCAACCTCTCCCTTGCAAATATTTTTCATGTACTCTTTCACCCGATCTGCAGTGAGTGTTTCTTTCAGAAAGGGGTAAATTTTTGGATGACGAGCGATAATCCCCACATTACTTCCATCTCCTTTATCGCCGCTACGACCATGGGCTATTTTTATGAGTTTAACTGTGGGCATGGTTTTTTCTTTTGGGTGAAAAGTGATAATGCAAAAGTTGTGAGATGCTGAATCAAGTTCAGAATGACGGTCTCACGTCTCACGTCTCACGTCTCACATAAATATATCTAATCAGACAAGTAATAGACAATTGTGGAAACCACTCTCACATTCTTGATGTGCGGATTGTTGTTATCCCGGTCCGAAATGGAAAACTGTCCCTGCGATGCCGTTTTAATTTTGCCGAGCTCACTATTGGAATCTTCCGCAAATTTTTGAGCTGCTTTCCGGGCTTCAACCGTGGCTTGCTCAATCATTTCCGGTTTGATTTCATTGAGGCGCGTAAACAGATATTCCGGCCGAACCTGGTATTCATCTCCGCTTAGCGTTACGCCTTGTTTTCCGAGTTCAACGAGTTCACTCATTATCTGGCGTACTCTCTCAACATCCTCCGAATAAACCGTAGCCGTTTGTGTGGCAACATATCGATATTGGAAATTTTCTGCTCCGCCATATCGCTGAGCAGATTTATCTGTGAGAAGCGGGGTAGAAAATGTAATCTCATCCGAAGAAATATCTTTTTCCATCAAGAAAGATCGTACCATTTCGGCACTTTGATCGAGGGCGGTGTAGGTGCCGTCCAAGGTGTTTCCGGCTTCTGTGAATTGGATCGGCCAGATTACAACATCAGCAATATGCTCCTGTTCGGCCAGACCTTTCACGGTAACGGATCGCTCGAACTCCTTCACGGAAATGGCAGCATTGCTTAGAAAAAATCCAAGCGCTACCAAACCAAGAAAAATAGAAACGCCGATAACAATAAAGCCAAGATCTTTCTTTTCTTTCATGATGCTATAGATGATTTAATTACCAGTGATTTAAACCCGATTATACACACCCCTCTGTCCCCTCTCCAGAGGGGATTTCGTTTATGCTCG
>CAYRDO010000180.1:0-8709 GCA_964422985.1 uncultured Rhodohalobacter sp.
CGGAGTGTTATCGGATATGGGATGCCACAGTATTGCCGTTAGCCGGCATATTTTAACACCTCCCGGAAAAGATCCGCTGTTTCTCGAACCGGTTGCCGTTCAATGCGATACTTCTCTTTTAAAATGGGGTCAGCCGAAATACCGCGATCAACTGAAGGAGAAATTTGGCGTGGATTATACCAAAACCCCGGCGGAAGATTTTGCAACGGGTATTATCACATTCAAAAATCCGGAGAGCGGCCAGCTTGTGAAAGGTCAGTTTACCAATTCATGGATGTACGACAAACAGGGACTCCGCCTTTGGATGGATGCCATTGGACCCGGCTATGCGATGGAAGTAAACTCACTCATCTCTCCTCTTGAAATTTTTGTGGGTGATGAAGCCGCCGAAGGCGTTGCAGATGCCGAAGTAGCCATCGAAAAATCAACAACCACTCGGGGATTGTTACCTGTTCATCCGGATGAAGCCGGTTTGTACGGATACGACACCGAACAAGAAGATGCAGTCCAGGCGTTCTTTAATGATGAGGATGCATTTCTTAACTGGGAATTTGGTCTTGAGGTGACGAAACTTGTCCAGGCTGCTTACATGGCCGCAGAGAAAAAACAAACTCTCGATCTGACTGATGATAGTGTTCAGGAAGAACTTGCGTCTTACAAGTCTCTGATTTCTCAGGGCGAAGGTGCAGATCTGCTTTTTTCCTGATGAAGAATTTGTAGTCCGGTGATTTTATAATTGCCGGACTAAAAATGGGCAGGGTTCATTTAAATCAAAAAAGAAGCAGAAAAAGTGCGGTTGCCACACCGGGAATTACGGCTATAAAGAGCACAATTATAAGGGTTAGACTCTCTCTAATTCCGGCAAAGAATGCAAAGATAAATCCTTTAATAATGGTGTTGGTAGCCGCTGCTATTACAATTCCAACTGCGGCTACTTCTGCACTCAAATCTTGCAAAGCCATTTTGGATAACGACAGGGCGATTGCATCAACATCAACCAACCCGGAAATAAAAGACAGCAAATAAATCCCCTGATCGCCGAACCATTCTTTCATGCCTTCTGCCAGTAAAAGAATGATTGCCAGAATAGCACCAAACTTTAAAGCTGTTCCCAACTCAAATGGATTCTCAATCTTAATCTTTTTGCCTTTACCATCTTTTTCACCCCGTCTCCACAACCAGTACCCTCCTGCCAGAACTCCAATAAACATTATCAGAACCGGAATCCATAGCGAAGCGAGTAAAGTGTAATTTACAACCGCAACTTCTATCATCATTCGAACAAACATGATGGACGAGGCAATCATCACACCTCCCATAAATAGTGTCTTTTTTTTCTGTTTTTTTGCAAATTGAGATAAACTGAGTGTTACCGCCGTTGATGATGCCAAGCCTCCCGTGATAGATGTGACCAATGTACCCCACTGATTCCCAATATGCTTAATTGCAAAATATCCCACAAACGATATACCGCATATCAACACAACCATCCACCAGATCCAATAGGGGTTTAATGCCTCATAGGGACCAAATCCTTCATTGGGTAAAAGAGGAAGAAAAATTACAGAAATAACCAGCAGTTTCAGACCTGCATATGCTTCTTCTGTGTTTACCTTTTTTAAGGCCCGGTGCAGAACCGATTTCATCCCGAGCAGCGCTATTACAACCACCGTCGTAACCAAAGCCGGAATATAATATCCCAAAGCTGCCCAGGCCGCCAGTGAAAAAGTAAGGAGCAACGAAAAAGCTGTTGTGGTTCCCATACTACCACTTTGGCTGGATTCAAGAACATGGCTCGCGACTACTAAAATTGCGATAACTATAAATGCTGCAAAGAGCATCCATTCTCCCATTTCCATGGATAGAATAGCCCACAAACCTCCTAAAATTCCAACCAGGGTAAATGTTCTTAAACCGGCTATTTGGAGAGCTTCATCTTCTTTTCGATCACTCCATCCTCTCTCAAGGCCCACCAAAACCCCCACTGCAAATGCAGCAAGGAGATTCTTTAAGATTAGTTCTTCCTCCATCATCGCACTCTCTATCTCCGGTTTTTTAAATTCTATCGAGTCAATCAACTATTTAATAAGAGATATGAGTCGGATTTTTTGAGAGTGTTCCTTGCCGGATAGATATATTTATCTCATGTAGTTTTCGGAACCCCTATTTCTCTTGATTGAATAAATGTAAAATTCAGATTTTTAAACTGAAAAGCTTATTCATTCAAACCTTCCAGTAAGTTCTCCAATTCTGCTTTATCGAGGTAGTTTCCGCGATAGATTACTCCCTCAATATGATCATGAAATGGTATAGACTCCAATGGGTTCGCCCCCAAAAGAATCAAGTCAGCGCGATAGCCTTCAGCCACTTTTCCAACGGTATCTTCCTCGCCAAGATATCTGCCCACATTAACTGTTCCGGTTTGAAGCGCTTCATAAGGCGAAAGTCCATAGTCAACCAGCACTTCTAACTCCCTGTGAGTCGCAAATCCGGGTGGATTAAAAATTTGGGGAGCATCCGCGCCTAACAGAAGTCTGTCTCCATGTTCGTGAAGTGCAAGGGTCAATTGTTTTCGAATATCCAGGAAACGCTGTGCCTGTTCTTCGTTATAGTCCGGGTTACTTCGGTTGGATCGAACAAAATTTGACCAGTTATTGACCAGATCATCAGACAGATATTCCATGCCCGGCCAATTTTGCATCTCTTCGACTGTTAGCTCAGGATTGAATACATTTTCCAACAATGTATTTGTGGGCACTACCCAGGCATCTGCTTCATTTGTGATTCGGGCAGCTTCATCGATCAGAGAGGTATCAACCCGAGGTGTTTCTTCATACCCAAAGTAAATCACCGAGCCACTCTCTTTTTCAGCATCACCGGTCAAAAATTCCATGTATTTATCCAGATGTTCGACAGTTTTCTGGCCGGCCTCCAGAGCTCGCTCAAGACTTACTCCTTCAGAAATGTGACCTGAAAATTCTATTCCCTGTTGATTTGCTTCGTCAGCAAGAGCATTAAAATTTTCGAGTGTAATTCCGGGATGAAGCTTTAACAGATCATATCCGGCTTCAGCCTGATCGCGAACCATTTGCCGGCTGGTTTCGGGGTCGGTTGCCGAATTTCCGTTAAAAGACGGGCCTGAGGTCACAATCCGCGGACTTAAAAAATCACTGTTTTCTGCCTGATCTCGCAGTTCGAGATGAGCTGGATCCCCCAGCATCCCCCGAATCGTTGTCAATCCCTGCGATAAATAGAGAATAAGTGTGTTTTCCATCGCCTCTCTCCCCTGGTTTGATGATGGAATATGAGCATGCATTTCGGCAAGTCCCGGCATCACATAATAATCACCTTCTACAATGGTCGAATTGTTTGAATAATCGGCTTCGCTATCCGGACCGATCCATTGGATCATCCCATCTTCAATAACAATCGTTTGATTGGTTTGGATTTGATCACTTTCCATCGTTAAAACTTGAACATCTTTAATCACAAGCGGTTGTGAGAAAAGACTTTTACTCACTATCAAAAAGAAAATTAAGCAAATGAGCAGAGCACTCTCGGTAATTGTTTTCATGATCTTATGAGTTTAATGGTTTGATTTTTTTGATACGGATCTCTCCTATTGGAAAGAAATTTATGCGTTTGACTCCTGCTTTTTTTGTGATGACTTTTTCGAAAGTTCCCGGACTTTTTTAGCCAATATACTTCGCTCCTCACTTTTATCCTCCGTCGTGCGGCCCATCACATATCCATAGTGATTAAGCTGATCGACTTCATCACAAATAACTTTTACAATCGCTCCCATCGGTATGAAAAGAATCATGCCGGAAAGTCCCCAAATTTGAGCACCAACCACAAGCAAAAGCAGTGTAACGAGAGCGTTCATACTTACCTGGCTCCCCACAATCACCGGGGTGATCAGGTTTCCCTCAAACAACTGAATCACATAAAAACCAAGCAGAATAATCAGTGGATAAAATAGCGAATCCATTGTAATAAGAGCGTAAAGAATAGGAAGTATCGACCCAAAAAGCGGACCAATAAATGGAATAATGTTCATCATCCCGGCGAATACTCCAAAGAAAATGGCGTGATCCACACCAATCACTGACAATAGGATCGAATAGAGAACTGAGAGGATTCCCATCACCATTAAAATACCCGTGATGTAGCTTTGAACCGTTGATTTTACATTCGCCGTAATGGTCGTCACTTTTTTCTCCTGACCGGAATCTCCCTGTCCGAATGCTTTCAGCAGGAAGTTTTTCAGAATATCTCTGAGGAGCAGCATCAGGAATACAAAAATGGGTACCAGCAACACAGATGTAAGTGTGGATGCCGCGCCTCCAATTTGCTGGGTAATCGACCCCACATTTTGCCGTACAAAATTGATCAACGTTTGTGCAACTTGATCCAGTCGAATACTCTCAATAGCAAAATACTCGCCCACAAACTGGTTCACGGAAGCCAGCATTTCGTTCAACCGTTCAACAAACATATCAGCATCTTGCGCAAAATCTGTCATCTGCGAATAGAAAAAGAACAGAATGGTCGAAAACAGGATAATCCCAAAAAGAATGGCTCCAAAAGAGGACAAAACTCTTGGGATTTTATATCGTTCGAGCCACTGGCTCACAGGCAGCAAGAGAATCGCAAAAAAGATTGAAAATAATAACGGTACAATTACAGGTTTGGCCACAACCATTACATAAACAGTTAGAACTGCAGCCGCCAGGCCATATACATATTTCACATACCATTTCGTCTCTGAACTCATATATCTTTTATTTAAAATCCCCGGTGAATAATAACTCTTTGTTAACTGATGGTTTAATCTACATTAATTGCTTTTATTGATTTCCACAATATGTAGAAAAAAGTTCATAACGTGAAAAACGAACTTGCCAGAAATATTAAAACGCCCGGTGCTATTTTGATGGGCCTCGGCTCGATTGTAGGAACCGGAATTTTTGTAAGTATAGCCATCGCCACTCAGATTGCCGGTAATGGGATCATGATCTCTATTGTTCTTGCCGCCATTCTCGCCACATGTAACGGTTTAAGCAGTGCCCAACTTGCGGCGGCTCACCCGGTGAGCGGTGGGACGTATGAGTATGGATACCGGTTTTTGAATTCCTATTTGGGGTTTACCGCCGGCTGGATGTTTATGATCGCTAAATCCGCATCAGCCGCTACAGCTGTTTTAGGATGCGCCGGGTACCTGTTTTACGCTTTCGATTTTCAGGTCAGTTCCAACCTTCTGGTACTTTCCGGACTGGCTATTTTATTGTTGATGACTGTGATGGTTTCCGGTGGAATCAGCCGGAGTAATTTGGCGAATAAAATGATTGTTTCCGTCACACTTATCGGATTGTTCGCCTTGGTTGTGATCGCTGCGTTTGTGAATGGTGCACCTGTTGAACCGATTACAAATGCATTCACGGATACAAATAGCTCATCTATTCTTTATGGAGCCGCATTGATGTTTGTGGCATACACCGGTTATGGACGGATTGCAACGTTGGGCGAGGAAGTAAATTCCCCCCGAACGACAATTCCGAAAGCGATCATTTTAACGATGGTTGTGATTGTGATTCTGTACTTGTCCGTATCTCTGACTGCACTTTCTGTGATGGGCGCGGAAGCTTTTGGTCAGACTGTTGAAGGTGAAGCTGCTCCTCTAATGTTTGTAGCCGAAGCGTTGTCTGTTCCTGTGATCGGGCCGGTTATTATGATTGCAGCAATTACAGCGATGCTTGGAGTTCTGTTGAACCTTATTTTGGGTCTTTCGAGAGTTCTGCTCGGAATGGCTCGCCGTCGCGATGTGCCAGAATTTTTATCTCGGGTCAATCCTCAAACAAAAAGCCCGGTTGCTGCTGTACTGGTGACCGGAGTGATTATCGGACTCTTAGTGATCAGCGGAGATGTGGTTTTCACGTGGTCCTTCAGTGCTTTCACGGTTTTGATCTACTACTCCATCACCAATCTTTCAGCGTTAATGATGCCCAAAGAGCTCAGACTATATCCGGTCTGGATTCCCGCCGCCGGATTATTCGGCTGCCTATTTCTTGCTTTCTGGATTGAACCGACTATCTGGATTTCAGGTTTAGTTCTGCTGGGAATTGGCTTGATATGGCATACAATTGCGAGGAGAAAAAAGGATTAGAATCGTTTGGCTGCCGAGTAGACCTCGGCTGCCAAATTTTGAGAAGTAAGAATGTTGGATACACCGGCCAATCTATCTCGGTTTCTTTTTTTTTTTGATTTATTAGATTAGACAAACAAAATTCACTTCAAGATGTCGCTATGAGAGTTAAAAGAGCTATTTCGGGTGCCTTTCTTCTTTTGTGCAGTGTTGGTTTAATAAGTGGCTGCGACGATTCATTTCAACCACTCCAAGAAAATGATAAATACTACTTTTCCATTTACGGGACTCTTGATGCCGCTGCTGACACCCAATGGGTCCGGGTAGGAATACCCCGGCAAAGCGTGCAGGAGACACCTGATCCTGACAGAATAACCGTTGTACTAGAGGATATTAAAAATGGCGAATCCGTTGTAATGCAGGATTCCCTCTTTACTTCAAAAAAATTACTGAACTACTGGACAACGATGCCCATAGAAAACGAACGTACCTATCGTATTAAAGCAGTACGGAACGATGGGAAATCGGGCCAGGTCACTGTAACCATACCTAAGGAATTACCAACACCTATCGTTTGGAAAAATGATGTCCCCCCGGGGTATATTGTCTATATAGATGATTCGGTTGAACATATAGCCGATGTTCAGACAAGGTGGTACGTTCTTTTAAATCCAGAAACAGAAAAATTAAAAAAGACATATAATTTTTCTTATCGGAATAAAATAGAACCCACTGGAGTATTTGGCGGAGCTTATCAAGTGTTTGTCAGAACTTCTGAAGAACGCCAAGATATTTCGGAGAGTAGTGCAAATGCAGACATCGAAGTATTGCATGCACAAATTTTTGTCGCCGCTGGCGGGCCGGAATGGGATGATAACATTTCATCCATTAATGACTTGGAGTATTTTCTAGACGGTACCGCCTCCAACGTAGAAAACGGTTTGGGGTATGTGGTCGGCATCGATTCGAAATGGGTGCCATTTAAAACGTGTCTTACTGCAGATAGTTCAAATGTTATACCCTGTGAACCGGAAGAGCCATTTTGGTGAGAGTCCACCTCGGTGCTGAATCCCTTTCAGCTGCCGAATTTATGGTATGTACCGGGAAATTCGCCAGCCCAAAAAGACAATGGGCAGGCGAAGTTTACAAGTCTCCCTTTCAGGGGAGACAGAGATTCTCAAACGTTCTTGAGAATCTCAGAGGCTTATCCGCCGAAGTACACGTAGGCGGGGGTGTTCGGGTTTATGAATTTAGTCACCGGTACATCCCCCGAGTTCATTCGCTAAACGCTCATTTCACTTTCCTTTCCAAGGGGGATTTTTTAAAGCCAAAAAAAAGCCGATTCAAGAATGAACTTGAACCGGCTTGAAATATTTCTTTCTAAAAGATGGATTGAAGTCGAATCAACGAGCCATCCCCCTGAAACACTTTGTGTTTCTTCCCCCTTCGAAGAGGGATTTTTTAACTCAGTGAAATGTACTTCACATTGCTAACGCCATCCAAATCGTAGATGCTTTGGAGCTCTTCGTTATTGAGCTGCTTGTCAACGATTACGGCCGTGATGGCGTTCGAACCTTTTCCTTCACGCCCCAAGCTCAACGCACCGATATTGATATCCTGCTTGGCAAGCGTGCTTGAAACAGCCGCCAACATGCCGGGCTTATCCAGATTTTGGTACATCAGGATATCACCTTCGAGACGGAGCTCAATTCCAAATCCGTCGATCTCAACGATTCTGTAATCCCCGGGACCAAATACGGCGGCAGAAATCTGTTTGTAATCTGCATCGTCGCCGAGTTTGATGGTGATCAGGTCGTTGTAGTTTTTGTCATCACTTTTATTGGTTTCGCTGAGTTTGAATCCACGCTCGAGTGCATAGTGACGAGCATTAATCAGGTTCACGGATTCACTGATGTATTGAGAGAGCATCCCTTTCAGAATGGCATCTGTCAACACCTCAGAGTATTTCGTGCAAAGTCCGGTGTACTCAAATGAGAAGTTGCTGGCATTTTTCGGCATGATCTGTCCGGAAACTTTGCCAAGTTTTTCAGCCAATTCTACATACGGCTGAACTTCATCATTCGTCAGCAGTGAGATAGATTTGCTGTTCAGGCTGCCTTTGTAATTTTTGTTTTCAAGCGCATCAGAAATTTGAGATGCAATCTGTACCGCCACTTTTTCCTGGGCTTCTTCCGTAGACGCACCCAAATGAGGCGTGCTGATAATGGCAGGATTTTTCAGAATCTCATAGAGCTCTTCTGTTGGCGGTTCGCTTGTGTACACATCCAGAGCAGCGCCGGCTACAATTCCTTTTTCAATCAACGGCACCAGATCTTCTTCTTTATAGATGCCGCCGCGTGCACAGTTCACCAATCGAATGCCGGGTTTCAATTTGTCTGCTTGCTCAAGAGAGATCATGTTTTTGGTTTTCTCTGTCAGTGGTGTGTGAACCGTCAGAAAATCTGATCTTCCGAGAAGTTCATCCAACTCAACCAGTTCAACGCCAATCTCTTTTGCATGATCCTGCGTTGTAAACGGATCATAAGCGAGAAGATCCATTCCAA
>CAYRDO010000181.1:0-8707 GCA_964422985.1 uncultured Rhodohalobacter sp.
AAAGAAAAACAGAAGCTTTTCTGTTCGATCTATCTGATAAAATTTTAACAAACTCTTCCTCAACCACTCAGGAAATTTTTGAGCCAGTTCAAACGCGATTGACTTTAAATAAATTTAAGAGAAGTCATGCAGATATTCCTTTTATTCAGACAGATAATGAAACCTATGCCAATGAAGTAAGAGAATATTGGAAGGAAAATTTGGGAATCTATGTTAATCCAGTTTGGCATCAAGTTATTTCATCATATACAGATGTATACAGTCCTAAATTCATCACCAATAAAGTCTGGGCCAAATATATCCATGATAGTCTGAATCCCCCTCCCTATCACGATCCTTTAATCGCAGATAAGAATTTCCTAGATCGGTACGTTGGTAAAGATCACTTGCCTAAAACGGTTATTAAACGGATTGCCGGTCACTTTTATGATGAAAACAACAAACGAATTGATCGAAAATTTGCTGAAAGTATTTTCTTGGAGTCAGATTCTCAAAAATTTGTTAAACCCAGCAGACTTTACAAAGGCAAAGATGCTTTCAAGGTTCAAACAGTTGGAGATAAAATAATAGAGAGTGATTCTGATCTGAGTTTTGATCAGTTGATTCAACGTGCCGGGGATGATTTTATAGTTCAGCAGGTTGTAAAACAGCATCCAAAGATTGCAAAAGTACATCCTGCCTCCCTTAATACAATACGCATGTTTACTCTTAAACTTGGTACTGAGGTTCATTATTTACATAGTATTCTCAAGTTTGGAGCCGATGGAGATGTTGCTGATAATACCGGGAATGGAATTCTTTGCAGTATTTTTAATGATTCACACACGCTTTCTGAGACAGGATATGACAGAAGGCTAAATTCATTTACTGAACATCCATCTACAGGCTTTAGGTTGAAGGAGTTTGGAGAAATCCCCAACTATCAAGGCGCTATTAATTTATGTGTGGATATACACCGGGAAAAACTCATCCACAATTTTGCAGCCTGGGATGTGGCGATCAGAGAGGATGGCTCGCCATTAATTATCGAATTAAACTCTAAAATAAATATGTTTTTGTGGCAAATTCGCCTAAAAAAACCATTTTTTGGCGAACTTACAGAGGAAGTCTTAAAAATAACCAAGAAATAAATAGTATTTCTTAAAGCTTTTCTTAGAATCTAGTAATCAATAAGTCGAGCTGTGCATCATTTGAGAGAGTGCCTCGTCCCTCTTATTGATAAATAAGGATCATTCATGAGAGAATTGCGTTAGAATTTATATGACTGAAACTATCAAAAAAAAATTTGAAGAAAGTTTATTCAATTTCACCGATCAATGTCTCAAAAATCCATCCAAAACCACTCAAAATCTTCTTGAGCCCTTACATACTTCATTAATTATTAAGCGTTTCCAACGGCGGTATCCGGGTACAAAAAATCATATCTCAATAGATGCCAATTATTCAAATGAGATACAGTCGTATTGGAAGCAACTTTCAGGTTTACATGTAAGTCCGGCCTGGCATCACTTGATAACTTTATTTACCGACGTTAAAGATCCGCGTTATATCACCAAACCAATGTGGGTTGAATATTTAAATTGTGGGCTGAATCCACCAAAATATCACGACCCGCTTATTGTGGATAAAAATGTGTTGGATTTTTATATCGGCAATGACCATCTGCCCAAAACAGTCTTTAAGATTGTTGATGGAAACTTTGTTGGACCTGATCAAAGAAAAATAACAGAGGATGAAGCCAGAGATTTACTATTTGAGGACGAGCTCGATAAATTTGTAAAACCAAGTCGCTTATTCCAAGGTATTGGTGCGTCCAAGGTACATTTAAAAGGGGACAAGATATTCATTGGAGAAGATGAAGTGTCATTTCAGGAGTTCACCGAAAAGGCCGGAGAAAATGCAATTATACAGCATGTAGTTGAACAACATCCAAAAATAGCATCAGTTCACCCTCCTTCTTTAAATACAATCAGAATTATTACTCTTCGAATTGGAACGGAGATACATTCTTTAGGAGGCTCTTTAAAGTTCGGCGCTGATAACTATGTGACTGATTATGCCGGCAATGGATTTGTATGTGGTATCAACGACGATCACACATTGATGAATATCGGATATGACAAATACCTTCATGCTTTTTCACAACACAAAGACAGTGGAGTTGTATTTAAGGAATTTGGGAAAATACCAAGCTATGAGAGTGCTATTGAACTTTGTAAAGATGTGCATGAAACGCTCCCCTTCCATGATTTTGCCGCTTGGGATATAGCAATTCAAAAAGACGGAACTCCCATGATTATTGAGCTCAACTCTAAGCCTAACATTATGATTTGGCAAATTCGTATGAAGAAACCTTTATTTCGGGATTTTACTGAAGATGTTTGGAGATATTTAAAACTGAAGTAGATCGTTTTTTAAATTCTCTTAGGTATTTATATCAAAAGAAAATTTAAATTCGACTCTGTCCAGTTATTAAAGTTGTATAGAAATCCAATACTTTAAAACCTTGGCTTTTAATCGGAATTTTTTGGGATAAAGAATCGGTACCTGAACGGCGATCCCATTTACCAATCTATTTATCAGACACTCTAAAAAGTTGTTGGCATGTTACAATCTATCAAAAAGAAAACTGAAGGGGTATTGTATAACTTTACTGAACGGTGCCTTGAAAATCCATCACCTGCAACTCAACATTTCCTCGAACCTGTCCACTCAAACTTAATTATCAAGCGTTTCCAAAGGCATTATCAGGGAGCGGATAAAAACATTCAACTCGATTCAAATTATTCAAAAGAGATACAGTCTTACTGGAAAGAACTCGCCGGAATTCATGTAAATCCGGCCTGGCATCACTTGATAAAATCATTCAATGGGCACGAAGATCCAAGATATATTACTCCAAAAATGTGGGTCGAATATTTTAATTGTGGCCTGAATTCTCCTAAATATCATGATCCGTTAATTGTTGATAAAAATGCATTGGACCTTTATATCGACAAGAAACATCTGCCGAAAACAGTATTTAAAATTATTGATGGAAAATTTTTTGATTCTAACCGTAAGAAAATAGCATTTGAGAAGGCAAGAGATTTACTGGTTGGAGATGATCAAGACAAGTTTCTAAAACCAAGCCGGCTTTTCCAGGGATTAGGCGCTTATAAGATTCAAATAAAAGATGACTTGATCTTATTAGGAGGAGATGAAATTACATTTCAAGAATTTATCAAAAAAGCAGGCGATAACGCAATCATACAGTATGCTGTTGATCAACATCCAAAAATTGCATCTGTACACCCTCATTCATTAAATACACTGAGAATGATTACTGTCAGAATTGGAACTGAGATCTACTTTTTAGGAGGCTCCATAAAATTCGGGGCAGATAAGAATGTAGCTGATAATACAGGAAATGGAATTCTTTGTGGTATTAATGATGATCATACACTAATGGATATTGGATACAACCGTCTATTACAAGTATTTACCGAACACCATAACAGTGGGATTAAATTTAAGGAGTTTGGAAAAATACCAAGTTATCAATGTGCTATTGATCTCTGTAAAAATGTTCATGAAACGCTTCTTTTTCATGATTTTGCCGCCTGGGATGTGGCTATTCAAAAAGACGAAACTCCACTAATTGTTGAGTTGAATTCAAAACCAACCACAATTACGTGGCAAATTCGAATGAAACAACCTCTGTTCCGAGATCTTACGGATGAGGTTTGGAAATATATGCCAAAGAAAGCGGCTCCGTAGGTTGGGTTGGATCTATCTAACCTGAGGTCTTCTTATAACGGTTAATTGCCACTCCGTAGAAGAGCACTCCCATTCCAATTAAGATGAATACCATCTGTTGAATTTCGTGCCAGCCGGCTCCTTTCAGCAGAACCATCCTCATCATTTTGATAAACCAGGCCACGGGATTTGCAAGTGTTAGGTTTTGCGCCCACATCGGCATACTTTCGATTGGTGTAAACAGTCCGCCCATCAAAATGAACACCACCATGATAAACCACGCGATGAACATTGCTTGCTGTTGAGTACTTGTAACTGTTGAGATAAATAGCCCAAGTGCCTGTATCACAATCAGATAAATCCCAGAAACAATTAGAATGAGAGTTAGGCTTCCAAGAAAAGGAATGTGGAAACCAAATCGTGCCAGTGCCAACCCAATCACTAAATCAATCATTCCAATAATCCAGAATGGTACAATTTTACCTGTTATAAAGTGACTTTTTTTGATTGGTGTAACATTCAGTTGTTCAATCGTACCGATCTCCTGCTCGCGCACAATATTCATTCCTGATAGAAAAAGTCCAATCATAGAAACTAAAACTACAAGAATTCCCGGTACCATATATGTAATGTAATCCAGATCGGGATTGTACCAATTGATCGGAATGAGTTCGATTCGGCTTAACTGAAGCCTGGTTCTTGATGAAATCAGCTGGATCTCCCTGGTATGATTTTGATTGAAATCCCTTAATATTGATGAACCATACGATTGAATCATACCAGCTTTTGTACCATCAACCGCATCAATCAACATTTGGATGGAGACGTTTCTCCCTTGCAAGTAATTCTGACTGAAGTTGTGTGGTATTGTCAAAATCATATTGACATTTCCGGCCTGAAGTTCTTCCAAGGCTTCATCAGAATCAAATGTTTTGTGCTCAAGACTGAAATAACCGGTAGCCTGAAATTGAGCGGAAAGCTCTCGCGAAAGCGAAGATTGATCGTAATCAACCAAAGCAAATGAAGCCTCTTTCAATTCATACGTTGCTGCAAACGATAAAATGAGCAGTTGAACGATTGGCATCACAAAGAGAATTGGTAGCATCGCTTTGTTGCGAAAAATCTGAAGAAATTCTTTCTGAAGGATGAATTGTATGGTTTTCATTGTAGCCTCACTTTAAATCGTTTCATACTTAATCCCATAAACAACAGCGTGATGCCCACGAGTATCATTGTTTGAAACCATAGGAAGGAAATTCCTCCCCCCTTCAACATGATGCTTCTCACGATAATCAAAAACCACTTGGCAGGAATGATATGGCTTATCCATTGAAGAATTTCAGGCATGCTTGAAATCGGGAAGATAAATCCCGAAAGAAGAACTGTTGGCAGCAGAAGGCCGGCCAGGGAGACCATCATAGCTGTTTGTTGATTATTGGCTACAGCCGAGATAAAAACTCCAAGTGATAATGCTGTTAGAATAAACAGAATTGACTCTGCAAAAAAGAGAAAGTAAGATCCCTCAAATGGTACATCAAAGATAAAGATTGCGAGAATTAGAATGGTGCAGACGTTCACAAGCGATAAAACTAAGTACGGCAATACTTTACCGATAATGATCTGATATGGTTTCAAAGGTGAAACGAGAAGAATCTCCATATTTCCCATCTCTTTTTCGCGCGTGATGGAGATGGAGGTCATAAGTGCTGAAATAAGCATCAGAATCACCGCAATTAAACCGGGTACAAAAAGATTTACACTTTTGAGTTCCGGGTTATACATCATCCTGATTTCCGGTGTTAGCCCCGCCTGCTCAATCGAAATCATTGGGTTCAAACCGTCACTGAAATCTTGCAGTACGTTCAATGTGTAGGCTTGCAGAAGTCTCGCCAAATTTGGATCCGTTGCATCCGTAATCATCTGAATATCTGCTGTAGATGTTCGAATCATCCTCTCTTCGAAATCTTTCTCAAAAATGAGAACTGCTTTAACATTTCCCTCCTGGAAAAGCGGCTCAATTTCATTATTGGAATGCAGATTTTGAGTTATATCAAAAGAGGGATTGGACTTAATTTTTTGGATTACTTGCCGTGTCATACTGTCATTTGATAGATCTAATACGGCAATTTCGGCACTTTGAATCTCATTTCGAATCGCAAAACCGAACAGAACCATCATAATAACCGGCATCCCAAATAGAACCAGCAGTGTCCGCTTGTCACGATAAATCTGCTTGAATTCTTTTGTTATAAATCCTTTAAATGCACTCATATTTTAAAATTATATATCAATTCGTTTAGGAGATTCCCCTTTCAAAGGGGGATTTGTCTATCCATCGCCATTTTCAGCCCCGCGCGCCAGTTCGATAAATACATCTTCAATGGAATCTGCCGAAAATGATTGCTTCAGTTCGGTGGGAGTATTCAGGGCTTCAATATTTCCATCAACCATGATAGACACCCGATCGCAATATTCGGCCTCGTCCATATAGTGTGTGGTCACAAAAACGGTCACACCATCCTCGGAGGCTTTGTAGATCATTTCCCAGAATTGCCTTCGGGTAATAGGATCAACTCCACCGGTCGGTTCATCCAAAAAAACAATTTTCGGTTCATGCAGAAGGGAAATGGAAAATGCCAGTTTTTGCTTCCATCCAAGCGGAAGTGAACCGACTCGGCTGTTTAAAGCTTCTTTCAGATCAACTTTTTCAAGAATTTCATCATACTTATCTCGTAAAATTTCTCGTGATAATCCGTAGACACCCCCGTAAAACCGAATGTTTTCTTTGACTGTCAGATCATCATACAGGGAAAATCGTTGGCTCATGTATCCAATCTTTTTTTTGATCGCTTCGGATTCCGATTTGATATCATGGCCGGCAACAGATCCCTCTCCGGAAGTTGGTGAGAGGAGCCCCGTCAGCATTTTGATAGCCGTTGTTTTTCCCGCACCGTTTGCTCCCAGAAAGCCAAAAATTTCTCCACGTTGAACCTCAAAGGAGATCTGATTCACAGCCGTAAAATCACCGAATTTCTTTGTGAGCTTCTTGGTTTGAATGGCAACTTCAGGCATGGTCTCCCTCCTGTTCCATCAACTCCATAAAAGTGTCTTCGATATCCGAATCGATCTTTTGAATTTCTGCATCTTCAATTGCATGATCATGCAGATATCTGAGAATTTCATCCGTATCCACATAATCACGCTGATCCGCATAATGAACCGATTCCCCAAATGGGTGCACCGATTTTACATGAGGATAATCCCGTAGGGCCTGGATCAAACGAAATCGATGTTTAGACTTAATTCCAAACAATGTTGTGGAAAAAGATTTCGCCACTTCTTCCGGAGTGCTGATTTTCAGAATTTTTCCATTTTGAATGAGGGCAACCCGATCACATTGATCAGCTTCATCCATATATGGGGTCGATGCGATAATCGTAATTCCCTGGTGCTTGAGAAGGTGAAGCATCTCCCAGAACTCTTTTCTTGATACGGCATCAACACCGGTTGTCGGTTCATCAAGAATAAGCAGTTCCGGCTTATGGATTAGCGCACAGCTCAGTGCCAGCTTCTGCTTCATTCCGCCCGACAAAGCCCCCGCTAATCGCTTTTTGAACGGCTCAAGCTGTTTATAGATCGGTTTGATAAGATCGTAATTTTTCTCAAGCGTAGTTCCAAAGACGGAGGCAAAAAACCTAACATTTTCTTCTACGCTCAAATCTTGATAGAGTGAAAAACGACCCGGCATATATCCCAAAATAGGTCTGATATCCCGATAATCATCAACAACATTTTTACCGAGAACATGAGCGGTCCCGGAATCGGGTACTAAAAGCGTGGTGAGAATTCTGAAGAGTGTTGTTTTTCCGGCTCCATCCGGACCGATAAGCCCAAATAGCTCTCCTTTTTCTACTTCAAAAGAGATCTTATTTAAGGCTTTAACATCCTCATAAGATTTACTGATTTCAGATATTTTTACGACGTTGTTCATCATTTAGATCTCTAATTTGAGAGCTATAAAAGGTTGTATGTCTGTGGACTTCTCGACTTCGTTGCACTACGTTCGAAGTGACGCGTTTATTAATGCTACTCCATCAGGTCGAACGCTGCGTAAGCATAGACGAGACATCTTCATACCTCGAAATATTTTTCGGTGTCATTCAATCACTTTGATATGTTTTTTCCAGTTCGTCTACTGTTTCTCTGACAAACTCTTCGATTGCCTGATCAATTTGCTGCATTATCATTTTAAAAGTTGTCCAGTTCATGTTGTCCTCCATGATTATTAATAACTATTCATCTTCAGTTCCATCCGATACAAATTTCACCTCACCCGGCATACCGATCTTCAGTTTTCCATCCGGATTATCCACCCGAACTTTTACGGCATACACCTGGGTGACTCTTTCCTCCTTGGTTTGAATCATTCGAGGAGTAAATTCTGCTTCAGATGCGATCCAGCTTACGTGTCCTCTTGTACTTTGGTTATCTGTTTTATTCTGGTCGAAGATAACCTCGACGGTTTCATTGAGCTGGATATCCGGCAACTGCGCTCCGGATACATAAATACGCAGAATCATCTCTTCGAGATTGGCAATACTATATACGGGTTTACCCGATGCAACCAATTCATACTCTTCAGCAAACGTGTTTAGTACGGTTCCTTTGATTGGGTTGGTAATCGTAGCTCGTTCGATCTGATTGTTGATCTGGGCAATCTTAGCCTCAATTCGGTTTAATTCTGTCATCACCGATCGCTTCTCCACGTCTATTGATTGAATCTGTTTTTGCAGAGTATTTACGCGTCCTTCTGCAGAATCGAGTTGCTGCTGAGTCGCTGCATTTTCCTGCTTTAACCCTTGAACCCGATTTAACTCTTTTTGTGCCGTTTCAAGCTGCGATTGAAGAACTTCTTTTTGAGCATCAAGCTTATCCGTATTACTTCGTACAGATTCAATAGAAGCTCTCA
>CAYRDO010000182.1:0-7394 GCA_964422985.1 uncultured Rhodohalobacter sp.
ATCTAAAGTTGGATTGGTAACCCCGGAAGGAATGAGAGCTTACAGACGCCATGCAATTGTCGGTGCACTCATTATGTCTGCGGTTTTAACTCCGCCCGATCCCGTTTCTCAATTGATGATTGCAATCCCAATTGTTCTGCTCTACCAGTTTGCCATTTTACTTAGCAGAATTGCGAGTCGTAAACGCAAGAAAGAGATGGAAGCTGCGTTTACTAATCAGTCATAAAATCTGAACACAATTTAATTCTAACATTTCTTTTTAAAGAATCGGCAAATACTTCTATTTTGTGCTACTTAATCAGAAATTGAATCGTAAAGACAACAAGTTTTTTCTTTTAGATGATACAATCCCGAATATCCGTTCTATCACTTTTATTGCTTCTTTTTACTGTCCTCATTTCTTGTGATACGGAAGATCCATTCTCAATTCCTCCACCAGATTTTTCAACTGTACCCGAACCGTATGATACATCAAATGTAGAATCAGTTGATCTGCGGGAAGGCGTAAAAGCATATCTTCATGAAGAAGGGTACGGACAGTTTGAAGTTTCACCCCGCGATCAAGTTGCGCTATTTATGACCTTGAGGACAGATGAAGGTGAAATTATTTATAGCACGTTTTCCAGTGAGCGGACCAACCCGGTAACAGTTACAATGAGTGTTGCTGGTGAGACTCAGCAAGTTCTTGATTACTCTATCATTATGACCTACACGCCCGGCCTTAAAATTGGCCTGCTTGGTATGAAAGTAGGGGAACGCAGGACTCTTGTGGTGCCTCCAGAAGAAGGATTTCAAGATCTGCCCGAAGGTCATACAAATTATCAGTATCGAGATAACACGCTTATCTATGATATAAGAATTTCCGGGATCGGACCTACAAAGAGCCAGTAAATTCTCTTAAAACTCGTCTTTGAATATTGGTCATGATTTCGTGGACATTGGTCTTGCCATTGTCCGCCCAGTCGTGAGCTGACCATGAATCTCTACCTATCAGAATCGCTTCCTGATCCGTTGTGATTTGATCCTGCGCGAGGTAAACCATGATGTAATCCATCGTAATATTTCCGACCTGTGGATACATTTTTTCTCCAATTCGAACCTGCAACTTATTGCTGAGTGATCTCGGAATTCCATCTCCATACCCAACCGGAAGTGTAGCTAAAAAACCATCCTCGGGACAGGTCCATGTTGATGAATAACTGACCACCTCCCCTTTTTTGATGGGTCGAACCTGTGCTATGGTTGATTTCCAGGTCAAAGCTGGTTTGAGCCAGTCGTGGCGCGTCTCACCCGGATTATAACCCAGCATTCCCAGCCCGGTTCGAATCATATCAAAATGATCAAGATCAGGGTAGTTTGCCACTGCCCCGGTATTACTCATGTGAACCAACGGCACTTCTTTAAAATGCTCCAGAATCTCTTTGAAGCGTTGATGCTGAGTTTGAACAAAATCCGATCCGGGATCATCTGATGTAGCATAGTGCGAATAAATCCCCGAACACGTTAACCGCTGATTTGCTATCGCAAGTTGCCTCACTTCTTCTGCCTGGTCAGGTTTAAATCCAAGACGTCCCATCCCCGTATCAAAATTGATGTGATATGAAGTACCGTCCATCAAAATAGAAAAATGGGTTTGATGGCTGACAGTCGCCGTTAAGTTATGTGTCTGGAATGCCGCCGCATTTTTATACGTGGGAACACCGAGAATCAGGATCGGTTTTTGGATTCCTCCCATTCGGAGTTCAATTCCTTCATCCACATTTGCCACCGCCAGGTAATCCACCATCTCTTCGATGTGAGATGAAACTCTTACGGCATTATGACTGTAAGCATCACACTTTACAACTGCCAGGATTTTTTTACCGCCTGACTTTTCTTTGATTGCTGTTAGATTTTTGGTGATGGCTGAGAGGTCAATCTCGGCTGTAGAATTGGGAAAATGAACCTTCAAAATGTTACTCCAAAGAATTTCTTGTTTTGTTTTTTCAGGATAACTTGAGCCGCGTTATAACCGGCTGCCCCAAACACTCCTCCCCCCGGATGACACGACGCACTCGACAGAAACAGGTTTTCAATCGGTGTTTCATATCGGCTGAGTTCAGGTGTGGGCCGAAACATAAACATCTGATCAAAATTCATTTCAACGTGCATCACATTACCCCGAAGCAGTCCGTGTTTTCGTTCAATATCCAAAGGGCTCTGAATATACCAATCAATCAGCTTACCTTTCATGTTTGGAGCATATTTTTCTACAACCGAATAGATTTTCTCTGCTTCACGTTCTCGGATGTTATCCCAATGCAGACCATTGGCCAGTTCATACGGATGCCATTGCGCCCAGGCAAACAGTGTATGATTTCCATCTTTCGACACTTCAGGATCAATTTTGGAGAACGTCATTGCCAACACGGCCGGATCTTCGGGTGGCAACTTCTTCATATAATCACCAATCGCCCGATTCATATAATCCGTTGATGGAGCCAAAAGCTGC
This sequence comes from uncultured Rhodohalobacter sp., assembly GCA_964422985.1. Taxonomy (GTDB): domain Bacteria; phylum Bacteroidota; class Rhodothermia; order Balneolales; family Balneolaceae; genus Rhodohalobacter. The sequence goes on from CAYRDO010000182.1 coordinate 2,492, forward strand.
ATCCCATTATGAATGAGCGGATCGTCCGGAGCGGCTGTATAAATGGGAAGCTCCTCAACCGCGCAGCGAATTACCATTCCAAATCCATTTCCAACCTGAATGTTTTCCACTTTTTTGAAAAGTGACGGATCCAAATTTTCACGCCCCACCATTTTCATCATTGTGGTTTGAACGTGGGCGTTGGATACGATCAGATCCGATTTAAAATAGTCTTCATTCTCAGTAATCACTCCAACCGCTTTTCCATTTTTGATATCAATTTTTTTGACCGGGTGATCCGTAAGAACCTCTCCCCCATGATCTTGAATCATTTTTTTCATAGCCTGCGTCAACATCCCGCTCCCTCCCTTTGGATGTTTTGCTCCGCTTTGATGCAACATCGCCTGCCACCCGGCAAAATCTCCCGTTGCTGATTGATCCGGCAGCGGACCCGACTGTGCCGCAAACCATGTGAGCGCAGCTTTCATATATGGACTCTCAAACGAATCATCCACTACTTTTCCATAACTGCCCAAAATCTTTTGGAGGCCATCCATCTGCTCCCCTTTTTTGAACATTGAGCCGTCCTTGATCTGTCCTTTTAACATCTCAGTCACGATATTTTTCCCGGTCGGCGGATTCATAAATGCTTTCAAAACATGCTTGTTGATGCGTCCCCAGAAATCAACAAATTCCTTGTAATTTCCAACATCTTCGGGCGCTACTTTTGAGATAGAGTCAAGTGTTTGGTCCAGATCTTTGAAAAAGTGAATCACTCCTTTTCCATCCGGAATGGGATAACTCATAAATGGATCCATCTCGATGTATTCCAGTCCGTAATCCGTCAAACCCAACTCTTCAATAATTCCGGTTTGATGGATCATAATGTGAACCGAAGAGCCCACATCCATCCGAAAACCATGCGGATTTTCCGGCGATTTAAACATCGTTTCCGTGCACACAGCGCCGCCGATGGTATCACGCCTCTCGAGCACTCCAACTTTATATCCGGATTTTGCTAAGTAGCAACCCGTAATAAGACCGTTGTGGCCCGAGCCAATAATAATTGCATCAAACTTATTCATGCTGCGTATGGTTTAAAAGTTCGTGGAATGAATATTACTTTTTAGTAAGTTCAGCAAAACAAATCTAAATGGCTGGTCATTCGGTCACAAAAAATAATACGTTCTTAAGATTTAGCTATGCAATTTTTGAAAACTTTTCTGGCATCTGTACTTGGTACTCTTATTGCCTTATTCATTATATTTTTAATCTTTTTTGGATTTATTGTCAGCAGCTCGTCTCAACCTGAACCGTATATACGATCAAACACGGTATTGAAGGTAAATTTAAGTGGCGGTATTCCTATGCGAGTCCCCTACGATCCTTTCCAGGAATTGGTGAATCCGGAAGTGTTGAACCGGGTTTCTGTGACAGGTTTAAAAGAAAATTTAGAAAAGGCAGCCGCCGATGACAACATTCCCGGTATTTGGGTTGAAGCAAATAATGTCACGGCTTCATGGGCTAATCTTGAGACTGTGCGTCAGGATCTTCAAAAATTTAAAGAGAGCGGGAAATTCATCTATTTCAGTACGGATGATATTGGCATGAATGAAAAAGCTTATTACCTGGCCACAGCAGCTGATAGCATATTCTCACCGCCTGAAACCATTTTTCAATTCAGCGGATTTACAGCTCAACTCACCTTTTATCGTGAATTGTTAGATAAGATCGGAATTGAGCCGGAAATGCTTCGAGCCGGACGATACAAATCCGTTGTAGAACCCTATCTCAGAGAATCCAGCTCTCCGGAATATCGCGAGCAGATTACAGATATTCTTCAATCCTATTCAGAAATGTTTGTGAATGCAGTAAGTGAGCGTACCGGAAAAAGTGTGGATGAAGTAAACGAAATGCTGAATACACCTCCCATCAACCGGATTCAGTTTGCTGAAGAGAATGGTCTTTTTGATTCAATTATGTATCCTGATGAAGTTGCCAGCCTCATCAAAGAACGAATTGGAACTGAAGAAGATGACGACCTGAAGACGGTTAGTTTTAGCAGGTACAGCCGGGTATCGAGAGGCAGCACAGGGTTAGAAGTTGTAGAAACATCCGATAAAATTGCAGTGATCTATGCATCCGGAATGATTCTGCCTGAGATTGCCGAATCACCCTTCAGCACAAATACAGGAATCACTTCAGGAGATTTTAAAAACCAATTGGATGACGCTCTTGAAGATGACGATATAAAATCGATTGTCATTCATATTGATAGTCCGGGCGGAGCTGCAACAACCTCTGATGTGTTGTGGCATTACGTGAAACAAGCCTCAGAGAAAAAACCGGTGGTTGCATCAATGGGCTCAGTGGCGGCGTCAGGCGGATATTACATGGCGATGGGAGCTGATTCAGTTCTCGCAAATACAAATACGGTAACCGGCTCCATCGGTGTGGCAAACATGATCTTTAACGTTGAGGAACTGATGGAAGATCACCTCGGTATTCATTACGAGACGTTGAAAACACATGAATATGCTGATCTCTACGATTTTACAGATCCACTTACCGATGGCGAACAAGCCGTTTTTGAAGCAAATATTGAGCAAAGCTACCAAACCTTTTTATCAGTAGTAGCTGAAAACCGAGGTATGACTGTTGAGCAAGTCAATGAAGTTGCCCAAGGTCGGGTTTATACCGGTCAGGCTGCATTAGAGGTGGGGCTTGTTGACGCGATCGGTGATATTGATGACGCTCTTCGCATTGCTGCTGAAATGGGAGGAATTGAGGAATATGAAATAGAAACATATCCCAAGAAACAGGATATCTTTGAAGCCTTCTTTGGCGGAGCAAATGCGCAAATGAAAGCCTGGATGTTCGGCTGGCTTCCCGGCGACGTACAATCAGACATCAACGACGTGAATAACATACTACAACAGCCCGGCATTCGGAACTGGACAATACTTCCATATAAAATAGATTCCTGATATCCATGATCTTTGGAGATTCGACAATTGAACAGTTAAGTGAAGGTTTCTTTGAACTGTTTGGGGATGGAACATTCCAAAAAATGGAATCTTCCCGGCTGGACAATTTGAAAGAAGATCCAAACATCGGGAAGTTTACATCCGCAATCGGCATCGATCCTCTTTTGGTCCAAAAGGGATATCAAAACATTTTGATCGATCCCGGTTTGGGATGGGGATTAGATTCCGGAAGTCAGTATAAAGACGCATCCAACGTCATCACCAATCTGGATATTTTTGGGCTGTCCCCTGGGGATATCGACAAAGTGATCCTTACTCATCTGCATTTCGATCACGCGGCGGGAATCTCATATGTATCTGATGATTTAGAAACTCAGCCCACGTTTCCAAACGCTGAGTACATCGTTCACAAAGAAGAATGGGATTTTGCCCTGTCTCAAATCGACAGAGAAAAGAAAACCCCTGGTGCCGGTTATAAACTGGATGAGATTTACAAATTAGTCGCTCAGGACAGATTTATATTTATTGAAGAGGAGATTATTGAACCTGTTGAAGGGTTATTTGCCATCAAAACCGGTGGGCATACGCCCGGGCATATGGTTATAAAGATTAAAGATGGCGATGAAACGGCTTACTTTATGGGGGATTTGATTCCTACGGAATATCATCTCAATCACTATTCGATGAGAGATATTGATGTAGATCCGCTTCAGTCAAAAAAAGCGAAGACACTTCTTTTAAAGCAAGCCCTGAAAGAAAAGGCAGTGATGTTCTTCTATCACTCACTTTTCAAAAAATCAGGTCAGCTATCAAGAGACCCGCAGAAGAAGTATATCTTATTGAATCCTTGATCTCGCGTCATTCTGAACTTGTTTCAGAATCTCCGCCTATAAAAAATTGGAGATACTGAATCGAGTTCAGCATGACGGGTTTACCTAATCATCAAGCTTCCTACTACTGCTTATTCATCGAAATGAGAAACTCCTCATTCGATTTTGTGCCTTTCATCTTATCAAGTAGAAATTCCATCGCCTCAAACGCATTGTGGTTGTTGAGGTAACGGCGAAGGAGAACAACTTTTTCATGCTCTTCTTCCGCAACGATAAGTTCTTCGCGTCGGGTTCCACTTTTGAATACATCAATCGCAGGGAAAATTCTTCGCTCTGCGAGGCGTCGGTCAAGAACCAATTCCATATTACCGGTTCCTTTAAACTCCTCAAAAATCACATCATCCATTCGTGAGCCGGTTTCTACCAATGCAGTCGCAATGATTGTAAGACTGCCGCCGCCTTCAATGTTTCTTGCAGAGCTGAAAAGTTGTCGGGGTGCTTTCAGAGCTTCAGAATCCACACCACCTGTCATAGTTCGGCCTGAGCTTCCCGTAGCAACGTTGTAAGCGCGTGCAAGACGTGTAATGGAGTCCATAAGCAATAGAACATCGTGGCCGCTTTCTACAAGCCTCTTGGCCTTTTCAAATACAATCTCAGAGAGTCCTACGTGATTTTCAGGTTTTTCATCGAATGTGGAGGCAACCACTTCTGCGTCTTTCACAGTCCGCTGCATTTCAGTTACCTCTTCCGGACGTTCATCAACCAAAAGAATAATAATCTTAGTATCCGGATGGTTTTTATTCACCGCATTAGCCACATTCCGGAGAATGGTGGTTTTACCTGTTTTTGGCTGCGCCACAATCAATCCCCTCTGCCCTTTTCCAATCGGCGTAAACATATCCATGATACGCGTGGTGTACTCCGCAAAATGATTTTCCAGTTTGAATCTTTTGTCGGGATAGATCGGCAGGAGGTCTTCAAAATCTTCTCGGTTATCCATATCGCGCGGAATTTTACCATTCACTCCTTCTACCCGAAGAAGTGCAAAATATCGCTCGCCTACTTTGGGCGGACGGATAATTCCGATCACACAATCTCCCTGCTTCA
>CAYRDO010000182.1:7406-8678 GCA_964422985.1 uncultured Rhodohalobacter sp.
TAATTTGTGAAGGAGAAACGTAAATATCATCCGGACTGGCTTTATAATTGTAATTCACCGATCGCAGAAATCCGTAGCCATCCGGTAAAATTTCGAGCGTTCCTTCATTCAGAAGGAATTTTCCAAGCTTCGGGCGGATCTCCTTAAGTTTATCTTCCAGGTTATCCGCATCCGATTCCGGCAGAACATTACTTACGTGCTTCTTATTCTTTTTATGATTATCCCGGTTGTGCCTCTTGTTGGAATTGGAAGAGGATGATTTCTTCCGTTTCGGCTTCTCATCGTAGGTTTGAATATGAGATTGCTGACCATAATTGGAGCTCTGAATCTCTTTATCCTTTGAGCCCGATGAGTCCGAGCCCTTTTTATGATTTGAGCTGTTTTTGTCGACACTATCTTTAATTCGATCGATAATGCCTTGTTTTCGTAATGTAGAAACTCCTTTCAGCCCCATAGCTTTAGCGATAGCTTTCAGGTCTTTAACGTTTTTTTGATGCAGAGTTTCCAGATCGACTTGAAAATCGTTATCGGTTTGATTCTCCGACATAATGATAGTTTAATTCTAATATTTGATTCATGTAGAAAAGCGAACAACTTAGTCTTAGTAGTACGCCGAGGGTAAATTACTTAAAGTGCGGAAGGATTTAATTGATCAGCAGAAGCTATGGCACCCATCCAATTGCTGACTACACTGTAAAAGTAAAAACTTCCGCTAAAAATTACTAATTCTGATTTAAATTGATCTGTTTGTAATTGTGCAGGTGCTTGTATCGTTTGAGCGGTTGGGAAAAAAGAACTCATTTCCTCCAATGTTGCCGCGCGTTCCCCCTTCATTTGGTAAAGGTAGATCGTACTAAAATTGTTCCAAAGTTTAGCAACTTCGGGTGTTAACTTATCTTTCATGAAGGTCAATACAACGGTCCATTTTACGGGATCTGCCAGAGTTGACAAATGCGTAGTCAACGATTTTACAGATTCAACATTATGAGCCCCGTCAAAATACCAATCGTAGTCCGGCAACAATTTCTCAAAGACGGCTCGTTTTTGAAAGCGTTGGGGAATATTATCAATTCCCCGTTTGAACGCAACATCATCAACAAAAAAATGTTTCTTTAATTTCTGAATGACTTTAAAAACCAGTGCTGAATTTTCCGCATCAATCTTTTTCAGGTGTTGGCCATTTAATACGATATTCGATTCTCCACTTTTTAATATAATTTTTTGATCGCGATATTCTGCTTGGAGTGAATCAATCGTTAGCAATTCAGCCGA
>CAYRDO010000183.1:0-8601 GCA_964422985.1 uncultured Rhodohalobacter sp.
GATTAGTAAACGCAGCTTCCATCTCTTTCGTGCGTTTTCGATTCTCAATTCTGCTAAGTAAAATGGCAAACTGATAGAGCAGGATACTGGGAATTGCGATCATTAGTTGAGAAACGGGATCAGGCGGAGTTAAAACGGCAGACATAATGAGTGCACCGACAATTGCATGGCGCCTGTAAGCTCTCATTCCTTCCGGGGTTACCAATCCAACTTTAGATAGGAACCAACTTACAACCGGCAATTGGAAAACCACGCCGCACGCTAATGTCCACACCGCAACCGAGGTAAAATATTCGTTGATATCAAACTCGTTATTAATAAAATCGGCGATCACAAATTGGGAAAAGAATTGTACGGCAAACGGTACCAGAATCAGATAACCAAACGCTGTGCCCAAGAAGAAGAAAAATGTGATAAACATAGAGTTTAAAAAGGTCTTCAGTTTTTCACCTGATTCAAGAGCCGGCTCTATAAAAGCCCACAATTGATAGATGAAAAAGGGAGCCCCAATAATCAAACCGATAATGATTAGCGTTCCCCAATAGGTAAAGAACTGACCGGGAAGTCTACGCGAAATCAGGGTAAGTTCGACCGGATCAATCGGCATGATCTGGTACATGAAAAAATCCGTTTTTGCCGGTCCCAAGATAAACTCATTAATGAAAAAATCAGAAAAGATGAATGCGATGATAACACCAACAGTAACACCAGCAACTCCTTTTAAAATCCTCCAACGCAATTCCTCAAGGTGATCCAAAAAAGACATGGATGCAGTGGGATCTTTTTGAGGAGGCTGGGCTTTAGGGAGAATAGATCCCATGATACTTCTTTTGGAACTGTCTGTAGAATCGCTCATTTATCCTAAACCAATAAACTGACTTAAATCTTTAATCATGCGAGACTGTTGTAACGTCTTTCAAAGTGTTGAAAGTTATCAAATAAGTAGCAATAAACCGCCAACGAATTTTTAAAAAAAAGTGATTATGCTTCAACAAAATCATACAATGGAAATTCCGCACAAATTTCCTGTACCTGCTGTTTAACGGATTTTAACGTGGATTCGTTTTTAGGATTTTGCAACACCGTATCAACTAATCGTACGACTTCTGTGAATTGCTCCTCTTTGAAACCACGTGTTGTGAGTGCGGGTGTTCCAACTCGAATTCCGGAAGTTACAAACGGACTTTCCGTATCAAATGGAACCATATTTTTATTCACGGTAATTCCGGCCCGGTCTAAGGATTCTTCAGCGATTTTTCCTGTAAGGTTTTTATTCCTCAAATCAACCAAAATCAGGTGATTGTCTGTGCCGTCACTCACAAGATTGTAGCCGCGGTTTTTAAACTCATCGGCCATATGTGACGCATTTTTTTGAATCTGCTCTTGGTATTCGTTGAACTCCGGTTTCAGAGCTTCTCCAAACGCCACGGCTTTGGCTGCAATTACGTGCATCAATGGACCACCTTGTGTTCCGGGAAATACTGCCGAGTCCAAAACTTCACTTGTGTTTTTCACTCGTCCTGATTTCCGGGCTTTTACGCCTAATTTGTTTTCACCGTCATTCCCGATCAAAATCATTCCGCCGCGAGGTCCTCGAAGTGTTTTGTGGGTTGTTGTTGAAACCACATCCGTGTAGGGGAGAGGGTCATTCAACAATCCGGCGGCAATTAAACCCGCGGTGTGAGCCATGTCCATCCATAAGAAGGCGCCTACTTCATCGGCGATATCACGAAACGCCTGGTAATCAAAATCCCTGGGATAAGCGCTGGCCCCGATAGAGATCATCTTCGGTTTTACTTTCTTCGCTTTATCACGGACTTTATCCAGGTCAATTCTGCCGGTATCTTCTTCCACTCCATAAAATTCAGGGTGATAGGTGATGCCTGAAAAGTTTACGGGAGAGCCGTGAGTCAGGTGGCCACCGTGAGACAGGTCCAGTCCGAGAAGTGTATCGCCTGGTTTCATAAAGGCCAAATATACAGCAGCATTTGCTGAGGCTCCCGAATGCGGTTGAACGTTTACCCAATCGGCATCAAACAGTTTTTTTGCACGGTCGCGGGCCAGATCCTCAATTTTATCCACATGTTCGCAGCCGCCATAATATCGTTTTCCGGGGAGGCCTTCCGCGTATTTATTCGTCAGAACAGTTCCCATTGCAGAAATGGTTGCACGAGAGACAAAATTTTCTGAAGCGATCAGCTCAAAATTGTTATTCTCTCTTTCTGTTTCCTGTTCAATGTATTTATACAGTTCAGGGTCCTGACTTTTCAATACGTCCATGAAGAAATTATTGGTCGGTTAGTGATTGAATTTTATTGATTCTGCGTTCGTGCCGGCCGCCATCAAATCCGGAAGAGAACCAACTTTCCAGAATTTCTTTGATCTGATCGGGATTTAACTGCCGTCCGGGTAAGCAGAGGATATTGGCGTTATTATGTTGCCGGGTGAGTTTAGCAACTTCGGGAGAATAAACCAAAGCGCCACGCACTTTAGAATATTTATTGGCCGTCATGCACATACCCTGTCCGCTTCCGCAGATCAGAATTCCGCTTTCATGTTCACCGGAATTAATTTTTTCTGCCACTTGGATTGCAAAATCAGGGTAATCCACAGAATCTTCCGAATGAGTACCAAAATCGATGGGCATATGCCCCATCTCTTTGAGCAATTTTTTAGTGATCTCTTTAGCTTCAAATCCGGCATGATCACTCGCAATCGGCACAATCATAATAGAGTTCCTTTAATTATAGAATGATTTAATATCTTGAAAAAAATAGTGACGGGAAAGCTAGTTTGAGGTTTATTTAAACAAATTTTAGTCGAACAGAATTGAGAAAAGGAAAGTGGATTAAATCAGGAATTATGTCGATTAATTGAGAAACTAAGCCGTTTGCTGAAGATATCTCTTATGGTTCATCAAAAATTCCAAAGAGACCTGGTTGAACTCGTCCGGTTTTTCCACATTTACAACATGGCCGCTTCCATCAACAACCACTAAATATGAATGATTAAAATCTTTGATCATTTTCTTCACAGGCGGCAAAAACATGTGATCTTCTTCGCCCATCACATAAAGGGTAGGGGAATCCATCTCGCGCTCTTTAAAATATCGCAGTAAGGGATTTACATCATACGTGAGCCTGAACCATTTCAAAAACTCCTTTCTGGCAAGGTTCTTTGCCTCTCGAACAAATAGCAACCTCGATTCTTCATGATTTTTTTTCGGCATGATGATCCATGCGAAAAGTCGGTAGAGCCACATAAATGGGACGATTTTCTTAAATGTATGCCCCAGCCAAACCAGAATTCTCGAGCGTATATTCAGACGCGTTATGGCTCCGCACATCACAGACGAGATTACCCGATCGGGTTCCATCTCTGCAATGGTTCGAATGATGATGGTGCCGAGCGAAACACCCACAAAATGTGCCTTCTCGATGTTGTTCGTATTCAGTGTTTCTATTACATCTTTGCTCACGGTTTTGAAGGTATACTTCTCTTTGTAGTACGCCTGGATGGAGCTCATCTCTTTTGATTTTCCATGACCACGCAAATCAACCAAGAGAACATTAAATTCCTCTCGATACGCCTTTACCTGGCGGAACCAGATCGCAGAAGACCCTCCGGCTCCATGGATGAACACAACCCAGTCTTTATCCGGAGAATTGAAATATGTTTTTGTGTAAAGCATTCGATGTTAAATCGTGAGCAGACGTTAAGTGAGTGCCATAAAGTGTAACGCAAAAATATACGAAAATGATTCGGAGTCGCTGAACGAGAAACATAAATCCAAGCAATTCTTAATCAAGTCTTTATTAAATCCTACAGAAGGAATAAGTTTTCTTTTATATCTTGGCTGGAGAATTAAAAGAATCTGATATGAGAAAGGCTATTGCAATCATAAAGATTTTGGTTTTTATAACATTCACCATCGCAAACTACGGCTTTTTTGCAGTGGGTATGATTGTCGCCAAACTTTTTGGGAAAAGTTATGAGCCATGGAGAAATCGGTGTCTGAAATTTTGGGGAAAATATTCGTTGAAATGCCTGGGAGTGGATATCAAAATTGAGGGTATTCCTCCCGAGCCTCCATTCTTTCTGGTCAGTAATCATTTAAGCTATATTGATGTTCCGGTTTATTACTATGCTCTCAAAACTACTTTTGTGGCAAAGTCAGAAATAAAACACTGGCCGGTTGTGGGACCCATGGCGCGAACACTTGGGATCATTTTTATTGATCGAACCCGAAAGCGTGATGTCCACAGAGTGAATTCCATCATTGCGGATAAAATTAATGAGAACCAGGGAGTTGTACTTTTTCCTGAAGGAGGAACCTCTCCGGGCGATGAAATTATGCCGTTCAGACCATCATTATTACAGCATCCTGTTGAGGCTAATTTTGATGTTCATTATGCAGTTATTCGATATGAAACCGGCCAGAAAGATCGCCCCGCTCGTGATACTGTATGCTGGTGGCAGGATGTAAGCTTGATGGAACATTTCATCGGTTTGGCTTCCAACCGATCTATTAAAGCAACTGTAACTTTCGGACAAAAAAGCCTTAAAAATAATGACAGAAAAATTTTAGCGGGGAAACTTCAAAAAGAAGCAGAAAAAATGTTTATCCCCATGAAATCCAATGTTTTAGGGTAATTATTTAAAACAAATGCAGGGCATCCATTGACGAAAGATATTGTCAAAACCTTAAAAATTATTTGTACCGTCTACATAGGAGCTCTGCTGCTTTCATGGTGCATTCAATATTTTTTCCCTACCGCCGATAAAGCCAATCTCTATCAAAACGAACAGATTATCGAGGTAGATAGCCGTGAGGTTAACTATTCTTATTATTCAATCGGCTCAGCATACTTTGAGAAAACAATTATTCTGATTCCGGACCTTTTCGGCGGACCAGAATTTCTGGTACCCTTGGGACGGTCTTTGCATGTTTGCTTGAATGTCATCATACCGTAGTTTCCAACATCCACCATACGTGGAGGTTCTTTATGTTTTTCTGTAAAGATTCGGGCAATCTACTTTATTGTCTTAGTTGATTCTTTGGGATTTGATAAACCACACCTTTTGGGGCATGGGTATGGCGGATTGATTGCAATCGATTTGGCTTCAGGAAACACTTCCAACCAATATGAAAGTTTAACCCTTATCTCATCTTATGGGCCCCAGGAGTTGCAATTTTTAGGAAATCACCTGATTAACAAGTCACTTTACTCCATGCTTTATCCCGTTGTAACAGTGTTTAAATACCTGGTTCCGCACATGGGGTGGTATTATGAGCAGCCGGTAGATTTTAACTTTGCAAACACGCTCACAACACTTGATCAGCGACCTGTTCGTGAACAACTCACACAAATTGAGATTCCCGTACACATCCTGCAACCAATTAAGGATCGATATGTCTCGTTAGCGATTGCAGAGGAGATCTACCGGATCGTGCCGCACAGTTCACTTTTTGTAGTCCAGGGAAATCACATTACGACCAAAGAGAATCCCGGTGTGATGGCGCCGCATATCATCGATTTTATCACAAGGGCGGAGGAGGGGCTGGCATCCAGAAGAACAAATGCTGAGTCAAATAGAGTGGAGAGTGCACTCGAACCGTTTGATGCCGAAAATTTTGAAACGGTGGCTGGATGGACCCTGATTATCATCATGTTATTGTTGGCTTTAATCTCTCTGTTTAGCGAAGATTTAGCATGTGTTGCGGGCGGATTGTTGGTAGCTAGCGGAATCATCGACTTTTGGTTCGCTGTGATCGGAGCGTGTATTGGAGTTTTGGGGGCAGATGTAATTTTGTACTGGCTTGGGAGATGGATTGGCAATCCTATCCTGAAATGGGTTCCGTTCCGGTGGTTCATCAAAGAAGAGGATATTATAAAAGCGGAAAAAATGTACCGAATGAGGGGAGTGGAGATCATTTTTGCCACTCGATTTCTTCCCGGTACTCGTCTGCCGGTTTATCTAGTCTCAGGAATGATCAGCGTGAAATTCAATTTTTTCCTGTTCTATTTCACCTTAGCGATGATCATTTGGGCGCCGCTTCTGGTATGGATTTCTGCTTTGATTGGTCAGCCGATGATCTCATACATTGCCTCGTATCAAGAGCACGCTATTTGGTTGATTCCGCTTATAATCGGAGTGATTTTCTTAATCATTAAAGGAATTACTCTTGTCTCAACGCCGACGGGTAGGAGGCGAGTTGTGGTTAAATTTGGGCGGTTTCGGGAGAAGTATTTTGGGAGATAGACTCCTATCGTTTTGACCTGAAAAATTCCTGAAGCAGGTATTTACAGTCTGCTTCCATAACTCCCTGAATGATTTCGATGTTATGATTCAATTTCTTGTTTGATGAGATATTAAATACGGTTCCGCAAGCTCCGGCTTTCTCATCCATCGCACCAAATACAACTCTTTTTATTTTACTCCAAACTAACGCGCCGGCACACATTGGGCATGGTTCAATCGTCACATAGAGCGTGCAATCTTCCAGATATTTATTCTGTAGCGTTGAATTAGCTGCCGAAATCGCAATCATCTCTGCGTGAGCGGTTGAATCCCCCAACATTTCAACCTGGTTATAACCTTTCCCAATAATCCGGTTTTCATGTACCACTACCGCTCCAATCGGTACTTCTCCCTTCTTATAGGCCATTTCTGCAAGATGAAAGGCCTGTCTCATATAATTTTGATGGATATTTTTTCCGTTAAACATTAGATCAGAAAAATGTTAAGTTCATTCTATAACTAACTCACTCACAAAGAGAAATCGATGCCAGAACTTACGGATGTTGAACAGTCTATAAAATCATTGTTGTTAGAAAATATTCGGTCCGTTGAAGATTTTCCAAAAGAGGGGATTATATTTAAGGATATAACACCTTTGCTGAACGATTCCTACTTGCTTGAACTAACATCAATGCTTTTGGCAAAACCCTTTCGGGGACAAAAGATTGATCATGTTGCTGGACTGGAAAGTAGGGGATTTTTATTTGGGACGAATCTGGCCCAGGATCTCCATGCAGGTTTTATTCCTATCAGAAAACCGGGAAAACTTCCTTCTGAAACAGAAGAAGTGGATTATGAACTTGAATATGGGACTGATTCTCTTGAAATTCATAGTGATGCTATTAAACCGGGCGCGAAAGTATTAATTCACGACGATTTAATAGCTACAGGCGGCAGTGCTGAAGCCGCGACCAAATTAATCGAAAAACTTGGGGGAGAAGTTATTGGATATTCATTTGTAATGGAAATCGGGGCCCTTAAGGGGAGTGAAAAAATTCAAGTAACAGCGCCATTTTATTCACTTCTAACGGTTTAATGGAACAAAAAAAATCTTTCATCATCTAAGTTTTTGAACCTTAACTCAATAAATACTATGACAAAATCAACACTACATGTAATTTTACTGTGTGTTCTGATGGTAGGTACCGTTTCTTGCGGTCCATCATTGGTAATTCAAAACGTTGATTATTCTCAACCTTTGGAGAGTGTTTTAACTCCAAATAGCGAGAATATCGTACATGATCAGCGTTATGCAATTAAGTTTTCAGTTTCACCTATTCTTGAAGCTGAGGGCATTTCATCCGTTAATGAAGTCCATTTAATAAGAAATCACGACGGTTACTACTTCGTGACTGCAAGTGGATTTCAAAACGTATATGTGTTTGCACCCGGCGAAGGGGAGTTGGAACTCGAAAACACAATTGAGTTTGTAGATAATCCGTTGGAGGATCCGGCTTTTAACAGGCGTGATGGGTACATCGAACTTGTTGATCTTTCCGTTGACGAAACCTACATGCTTAATCATGAAGGAATCATCGAGCCTGAAACTGAAGAGGAGGACTCAGAATGAATACTTACATCAAACAATTATCATTATTTCTAGTACTGACTCTATTTACAGGAATATCTGCGTTCGCGCAGCAGTCTGATTATAGAATTCAGCAGGATTTCGAAACGGAATACGCCGAACTCCTGGAGCGAATTGAACAGGCTGAAACAACAGATGCACTTTCCGAAATTGAGGAAGCTATCAATGAGTTGGAATCTGAGTATGAAGAGCATTCAGATATCATTGATTCGTCTATGTATCCTGACACGTTTGAGGATGCTATTTCAACCCTGCGAAACAATCATGCTGATGCGGTTGAAAATATTTCTACGATTGAGGACCTGAACCAACAAGTCACCAATCTTGAAGGCGAAATTGATACCTTCAGATCTCAGCTATCGGATATGAACCAAGAGACAGAAGATCTGCAGCGACAGATCCAGGAATCAACTGAAAATGAAGCTCGCCAGGCTGCACTGATTCGCCAGTACAGGGAAAATATTGAGGAGAGAAATCTCTTTGTATCTAATTTTCTGGGCGATCTTCTTTCAAAATATCAGTCCATGGATCGTGCTCAGCGGCAGGAAATTTCTGAAGCTGCCGGACGCCTGGAAGAAAATCCCGTGGATGTGATCCAAAATGTCATTAATGAGTACATCGCTATGATGGAAAATGCAGAGGGCTTGCAAGCTCCTGATTTCGTTTCAATGAAGGCTCAGCACGGCTACTTTGTTGAAGTTTGGGATCAG
>CAYRDO010000184.1:0-8526 GCA_964422985.1 uncultured Rhodohalobacter sp.
GATATTCTTCATAAGCTCAACCAGGCAATGGCTTTTGAGCAGTTTCTGCATAAGAAGTATGTAGGCCACAAACGCTTTTCACTTGAGGGAGCCGAGACATTGATACCGATGATGCACTTTCTGATGGAACAGGGAGTTGAAAACAACATCAAGAAATTTTTCCTTGGAATGGCACACCGCGGCCGTCTGAATATTCTCGTGAATATCATGAACAAGCCGTATCGAAAAGTTTTTGCTGATTTTGAAGGAAATGTTGATCCGGAGACTATCCAGGGATCCGGGGACGTGAAATACCACCTTGGTTCAAAGGGAGAGTATAAAATCAGTGATGAAGAATCGATTGAGCTCGAATTGATGCCAAATCCAAGTCACCTCGAAGCGGTAAATCCTGTTGTTGAAGGTGCGGCACGAGCAACTCAGGACCACTATAGAGAAGAAGACGCTCGCAAGAAAGTTGTACCAATCCTGATGCACGGCGATGCCGCATTTGCCGGACAGGGAGTGGTTGCCGAAACACTGAATATGTCTCAATTGAGAGCCTATGAAACGGGTGGAACTATCCACTTCATCATTAACAACCAAATTGGATTTACAACACTGCCGAAAGATGCACGCTCAACTGAGTACGCATCAGATCTTGCCAAAATGATCCTCGCTCCGATCTTTCATGTGAATGGAGATGATCCGGAGGCAGCCGTTCATGCGATCAACCTGGCATTGGATTATCGACAAAAATTCGGAAAAGATGTGGTCATTGATCTGATTTGCTACAGAAAACACGGACATAACGAAGGTGACGAACCTGCCTTCACCCAGCCGGGAATGTACAAAGAGATTGAAAACCACCCGACTGTCCGTGATATCTATGTGAAGGAGTTACTCAGAAAAGGTGAGTTTACCGAAGAGGAAACTCAAGCTATTTTTGATGAGTTTGACGAGCTTCTTCAGCAAGCATTTGAAGATGCGAAAAGCTCCCCCTCTCTTGAGGTGACGGACAAAATGCTGAAGCGATCAGAAAAAGAACAAAGTGAACGCGACGAGTTTCCCGACACGACATATGAAGTTGAAGAACTCAAGGACATCGCGGTTAAACTTAATACCGTTCCGAAAGATTTTGATGCGAATCCCAAACTGCTGAGACAGCTTGCAAAACGAGCTGAAGCGGCTCAAAATAACGAAAAGAAAATTGATTGGGGATTCGCGGAAGCACTTGCTTTCGGCTCACTTTTAAAGAGTGGAAGAACGGTTCGGCTTGTTGGCCAGGATGCTGAACGAGGTACATTTTCACACCGTCATGCTGTTCTGCATGGAACGAACACATCTCAGAGGTTTACGCCTCTCAATCATCTGAGTGAAGATCAGGGGAATTTTTATCCATACAACAGTTTATTAAGTGAGTTTGCAGCTCTTGGATTTGAGTTTGGGTATTCATCCTCTATGCCGGAAGCGCTGGTCATCTGGGAAGCTCAATTTGGAGATTTTGTAAATGGCGCTCAGATCATTATCGATCAATTTATCTCGGCATCAGAAGAGAAATGGGGACAAAAATCTGCTTTGGTTATGACATTACCACATGGATATGAAGGTCAGGGACCGGAACATTCCTCTGCCCGATTAGAACGTTTTCTTCAGCTTTGTGCTGAGGATAATATGCAGGTTGCCAATCTTACAACTCCAACTCAATATTTCCACATTCTCAGAAAACAAACACTTCAAGATAAGAAGAAACCGCTCATCATAATGTCACCTAAAAGCTTATTGAGACACCCGATGGCAGTTTGCAGTGTTGAAGAGTTAGCAGATGGTAAGTTTCATCCTTTCTTGCCAGATCCTGAAGTTGAGGATAAAAAATCAATTGATCGATTAATAATCTGTTCGGGCAAGGTTTATTATGATCTTTATAAAGCCCGGGAAGATAATGAGAAAAAGAATGTTGCCATTGGAAGACTCGAGCAATTCTATCCCTTCCCTGATGAAGATATCGAAAATTTTCTGAAGGAGTATAAGCATGTGAAAGAAATTGTTTGGTGCCAGGAAGAACCGAAAAACATGGGTGCTTGGTCATTTCTCTTTCCACGGCTTCAACCGCTTCTTCAGAAAGGTCAGAGTCTCTCTTATGCCGGCAGACAGGCAGCCGCTTCAACTGCTGCAGGACAGAAGAAAATTCATGACGCCGAACAAGAGAAGCTAGTGAATCAAGCGCTTGGATTTGAATAGGAACTTATTGAGACATTGTATTTCTGTAGCTACTTCGCTATTTCGATTTAATTTCGAATAGTGAAGTGACTTCATACATTTTAGCTGCACAAGAAATACAATGTCTTTTCTCTGCTTTTACCTGAGCCCATTGGGAACCCCTTTGCAGATACGGCTGACTGCGTCATGGCTATGAAGACTTTCAAGGTGAGCACATCGAACTACAAAATCTCGAATTCGTTCTTCTTTATTAAGTTCATCATATAACAGGCGGGCGGCATCTTCCACGAATTTTTGAAAGGCTCCATTCATCTCTGCAAATGCCTGTTCGTCTTCCCGTTTCACAATCACTTGAGTTTCCGTTTGAAGTGCTTCACGACAGATCTCAACCAAATCATTAACAAACATTTCTCTGTTCATTTGTACCGTCAGGTTTGCCACACTTCGCTGGCTGTGTGGAATCGCTGCAATATCTCTTGTCTCCCGTGCATGTTCTGAAAGTTCATATGAGCATGGACACGCACTACTGTATTCAAAGTCCAAGT
Source organism: uncultured Rhodohalobacter sp. (assembly GCA_964422985.1). Taxonomy (GTDB): domain Bacteria; phylum Bacteroidota; class Rhodothermia; order Balneolales; family Balneolaceae; genus Rhodohalobacter. The sequence continues at coordinate 2,742 of CAYRDO010000184.1, forward strand.
GCATATAGCTTGTAAAACGATCATACTCATCCACCTTGCCTTCAATGGCTACTCGGTAATATTGGTAACCCTCATGATCAGATCGGAGGCTCTTTTTCATCATTGGATAGTTGAAAGAAAGTTTCAGAAATGCTGTCTGACTCTCCAAATCCTCTTTATATGCTAACAATACCTCTTCCAATTTGTCGGGATGAAAAACATCATCCTGAAACTTATAGAATGTTCTCATGATGCGTCCCATATTTATCCCTTTTTTGTCAGCTTCAAGACCTACATATCCATCAACAGATGTTTCAAGTGTAAGAAGGTCCCCAGATGGAGTTGGATATTTCAATGGAAGTTTAAAGTTTGAAATCCCAACTTGCTGAATCGGCACATTAGCACCCTCAATTGTAGATGCAGGCCCGTTTTGTAAGTCGGGCAGGCTCTCTTTATACTGATCGGTTACGGCAAAGGTTGGGTCGTAAAAACGTTTTAAATTTGTTGTAATCATAACTATTTAAAGGATTCTTATATCGAAAGGTAAGGACAATATTCAGCGCTATTTCGTTCGGTTTCCTGTAAATGCACTGAATACAATTTAGATTCATTATCGGGTAGTTTCTCGATCTCCTCTTCTATTTCGTAAAAGAAAGCTTTACAAAGATTTTCTGTAGAAGGAATAATTCCATCCAGGAAAGGAACTTCGAGATTTAGATTTTTATGATCGCACGGATCAATAATTCTTTTTTGGATGATGCTTTTCAGCTTTCCGAGGTCAATTACATAACCTGTATCATCATCCGGTTCGCCGGCAACCGTCACTTCTATAATATAGTTGTGCCCGTGCCAGTTGGGATTGTTGCATTTCCCGAATGTCTGCTTATTCCACTCATCTGATTTCTTTGGATTATGCAGCCTGTGCGATGCATTAAAATGTGCTTTCCGAGTAACGTAGACCAATTTATTTGTATTTATTTTGTGATCAGAAAACCTAACATAATCTATTCATGTCCGGTTCCCAAAAAAGGATGAACATAAAAAAGCCGGTTGAATATTTGAAATCTTATTCAACCGGCCTATTAAACGTTTCTTTAAACTGGATGTTATAGTCTATTCATCCAGGGAAATTAATTCTTTTACTAGAAAGAATATTTAAACCCAAGACTTACACTTGTGTGAGGGTTATACAGACTGAAAATCTGTTTTTCGGCTTGGTACCCTTTGTAATATTCCCCTCGACTATCATTCAATAGGTTTGATACACTAAGATTTACTGAGGCATTCGGTCCGAAGGACTTATTCAGATTGAGTCTCAGATTATTGAAAGGTTGTGTGTAAACATCGGGGAAAAGCCCACCGCCAACAACAGTCAGGGTTTCGCCCTGGATATTGTAAAACAGCCCGCCATCCAATCCAATTTCCGGATTATCATACGATAAACCCGCATTGATAATATACGGTGCCTGACCTGCCATCTGTCGTTTATCATCAATGTTTTGTCCTTGTTTTTCAAAATTCTTTCTTGCTTGAAATTCCTGATCAGTCATATCAATAATTGACTCCACAATAGTTACGTTACTGCTAACACCGAAGTATTGAAGAGCATCAGATATGAAAGCAAGATTCTTTCTGAATTCAAATTCAGCTCCATATACCTCTCCGTCACCAACATTTCTGGGCTGAAATTCACTTGAGGTTTGCTGGGCCTGTATTCGAACCAGTTCAATTGGAGCATCAAACGATTTGTAAAACAAACTTAACGATAAGAGTTGGCCTCGATTGAAGAACATCTCCCAACGGGTATCAAAATTATGGATTCTGGTTTCTGTCAGGTTGCCATCCCACTCACCGATTGAAAACAAACCGCCGTTAAAGATTCGGTCTGCAACAGGATCCAATATTTGAGCAAATGAGAGTTCTTTAAATGAAGGTCTCGCAATTGTTCTAGAGTATGAAAATCTTAAATTCTGGTTATCCGTCAGAAAGTATGTAAGATTGGCTGATGGAAAGAAATCCATTGAATCCAGCACTTTATCATTATCAAGATTATTTCCGTTTCCACCTTGTGCATAAAGTGCATCGCGACCGGTGTGGCGTTGTACATAATTTTCAACCCGTAATCCCAAACTGGTTTTCAGATTTGAAAAAAGGTTGAACTCGTTTGATACATAGAACGAGGTATTCTGTACGTTCGAACTGTATGCATTCGGATTTGGATTCGGATTCGCTGATTGATAATAGATCGTACCATTCGGATATATATTCTCAGGCTTAAGAACATCTGCAGGGTCACCTGTCAAATCAGGGATTGAGCCAAAGAATTGCATATCAAACGAAAGAATTTCATAGTCTCGTTCTTTATAAACATGACTTCCACCGGCTTTAAATTTCGCGCCTGATCCAAACAGTTGATAATCCCGGGTTACATCCACACGTCCTACTACGTTTGCTTCGTCCATATTCCGCCAGATTCTGCTTGGAAATCCACCTGCGCCGGCACTAAATCGTGGCCCGGTGGGTGACCGGGTATACGCTGTTCTTCGTACATCAGGATCATTCATTGTAGAAAAGGTGGGCGAAATTCTCCAGTTCACTTCCCACATAGCATCGTCAAAATAATGGATACCATTCAGCAAGAAATTCGTTACACTTCTCTCGCTGTACTCAAGGTTGTATGAATCTGCTGTATAGCCTGATTGTCCGGGTGCATCTGCACTATTATCAATTACGAAAGAGGTAGATCGGTCTGCCCCATTCTGCAGGTGCATTCCAGTAAGTTTATATTTGGAGTTTGGAGTTTTAAATGCCAATCCTGCCATTCCTCCCAGAAGAACATTGCTTTCAGATACTACACCATTTTGCCTTGTAGCATAAATTAAATCATAGGCTGTTTGCTGAGGCTGATTTTGATATTCTCCATATCTGTAATCATCGTAATGACTAGTAGAGCGTTTATAGGTACCAGAAAGGATATAGCCGAATTTATTATCACTTCCCACGTCAAATTGATTTCCAAGTGAAACCCCGGCACTTAAATCCATTGGATTTGTTAATTCTTTTGGGCCAAGTGTGGGATTAAAACTGTTAATAAAATTATTAACGTCTTGGTCAGAATCACCGCTTATGGGTGTTGGAATATCTTCTACATCTGCACCGTTGGGTAATTCTCTTGTACCTCCGTCAAATCCCAGGAAATCTGTGCTACTGCCATCGTATCCTAAAAATCCACTATTAAAGTGCATAGCAGGATTGTAGCTGGTGCTTATAGATACATCAATAATTGGCTCTTCCGGAAAGTCTTTTGTCTCGATATTTACAATACCACCAGTAAAATCTGCAGGCATTTCTGCAACTGCAGTTTTGGTGATGATCATGTTATCGATCAGATTCGTAGGAAAAATATCTATTTGAAGACTGTTCTTGTTTGGATCGAGACTCGGGATATCCACAGAGTTCATCATAGTTTTCGTGTAACGGTCGCCCAAACCTCGAACATACACGTATTTTCCGCCTTCAACAGAAACGCCTGTAACTCTTTTTAATGCCTGAGCTGCATCAGAATCACCAATTGTTCTGAATCTTTCTGCAGATATACCATCCAAAAGGTTGGCGGACTTTCTTTTTGTGGTGATCATTGCTGCTTCCGAAATATTTACCATTTCAGCAGTTACAACAACTTCTTCCATCTCTTCAACCGTTTTTTCTAAACGGATGTTATCGATAATTGTCACCTCACCGGATTCAACTTCTATATCTTCGATAACTATAGGTCGGTAGGAGACATATGTAATTCGTAAATCGTATTCACCTTCAGATAATGACAGATCAAATTTACCATCAAAATCTGTAGTAGTTCCATTTGAGGTACCCACAACCAATACGGTTACTCCATAAACCGGATCGCCGGTTGACTCTTCAATTATTGTACCTCGGATAGTTCCATTTTGAGCATAGCTCATGCTTGATAGTCCTGCAATCAAACATATCAGCAACGCAAGTCTGTGTAAAATTTTCATAGTTTTGTTTGAGTTTTAACGGCTTTTTTTGATTTGACTAATAACGGCATTCTTGTAATAGAGAAAAGCTTTTTAAAAAAGACCTGCTTCCTCTCTCATCGGGAGGAAGCAAGCCGTTTAAGTATGAATTATTTACTTAATTACTCGAGTCCGATTGAACCGAGAGCTCCAGACTGGCTAGCCCATGTCCATTCGAAATCAGAGATATTTGGTCCAACTGTATTCGCATTTACACCAACTTCAGTGAGTACAGATGCTGGCACATCAATGAAGAGTTCATCAGCAGTTGATCCACCCTCAGCCAATGTGTATTCCCAGTTGGCAGACTCGCAATTTCCGTCGCCACCAAAAGAGTCAATTGGGTTAAGTGTTTCGTCATCTTCTGTATTTGGGTCATCTTCGATAGGTCCATAAGCAGAAGTCATACCATAGATGTACAGATCAGTGACACCTGCATTTGTATTTCCGTCGTAATCAACAAGGCTAAAGATGTCGGCTCCGGCATACAAAATACCATTTGTAAGCATGTGGCATCCTCGATTCGTAGAACCTTCAGGTCCATCCAATTCGAAACCAGATCCGCCTGGTGTAACAATCAGGAAGTCTGATGCGGTTCCGATCCAGTCCTGATCAGTATCCAAACCATCATCACCCACATTCCAAATTGTAATCCCAGTTATACTAACATTGCCACCGAACCACTCAATACCATCATCCTGGTTGGCTACAATTTCAACATTCTCGATTGTAGTACCTGAACCAACTCCACCAAGAGTCAGACCATTGATTTCATTACCTTCACCGATATTGGTTCCACCGTGTCGGATTGAGATATATGTGATTGTACCTGAACTTTCACTTCCATCATCTCCGCCATAGAGTCCGTTCGTATCAGAGGTAGGAATACCTTCAACCTGTGCTGGAGATTCAGCAGCAGAAATCGGCGCATTTCCAAGAATGATAACACCACCCCATAAGCCGTTTACATCGGGCTCAAGGTTAGGACTACCAAAATTACCTGCAGCAATATCATCAGGTGTAATTTCATCAGCAACAGAAGTGAAGATAATCGGTGCACTTGCAGTACCATTTGCATTCAAAGTTGCATCTCTGGCTACAAGGAGTACAGAAGCATTTGCACCTGAACCGGCTTCGCCTTTAACAACTACACCTTCTTGTATGGTAAGAGTAGCGCCTGCTTCAACGGCAATTCGACCACCCAAAATATATGTTTTCCCTGTTTCCCACGTAGTGTCTGAAGTAATGTTACCCGTAACCGTAATTATTGATTCTTCTTCAGAAATTGATAAAGCAGTAGTTGCATCATCAGACATTCCATCCTCGTCAGTTACAGTGAGAGTAATTGTTGCCGCTCCTTGAGTGTCGGCAGTGAAATTAACAACAACCTGTCCACTTGTTGAACCAGCAGAAGGTTCAGAAGAAATTGATGCAGTACCGTTTGTTGCTTCAACACTGGAGGATGCGTAACCGCCTGAAACATTAACACTAAATGTTAAGTCTACGGACTCACCAATAATCAAATTAGGATTAGAGGAAGATTCCGGAGCTGTTACACTTGGTGGTGTAGCATCAGATGATCCATTATCATCATCACTACAAGAAACTAATAGTGTTAAAGCCAGCACTATACTGGTAGCGACTGTTAGTATTGATTTGAAATTCATATTTGTAAGAATTGTTTTTTTGAGTGTTTTGAATAACACTCTCAAAATATTCTTACAATGTTACAGGCAGGTTAATCCAATGTTATGAAAATGATAACAAAA
>CAYRDO010000185.1:0-5613 GCA_964422985.1 uncultured Rhodohalobacter sp.
GACATTGTTTATTTGATATTTTTCAAAATCTTTTCGTCGGATCGAGAACCCGTCTAACCGCTCTAAGCGATCTGACGGGTACCTGTATCTTGTATCTTGAACCCTGAACCTTGCTCTCATTTCTCAACTTCTACAGTTTCTAATTCCGGTTCATCCATCACTTCACTGATAAGTTCACCCTCAGGTAGTGGTGCTGTTTCAAATCCATTCCGTGTCTGAAGAGATTTATCCATCTCCCAACGTGCTTTCACTTCATCACGCCCTGAAAAGCGAACAAAAAATGCAGTAAACGAACAAACCGTTACAATACAACCAAGAATAAACAGAGCTTCGCCATAGGGAATGGATTCATATCGAAAGAGAAATCCGGCGGCCACCGCTCCTGCATTTCCGCCGGCCCCAACAATTCCGGAGACCGCACCGACAGCTTTCCGGTTCACAAAAGGAACAACAGAGAATGTGGCACCTTCGGCCATCTGAACGAAGAGACTGAATACAATCATCGATCCAACAGCCATCACCAATACGGCCATTTGTGAAAAGACCATTAAGGCAATGCCTTCTAGAAGAAGAGTGACAAACAGGAACATCACCCGCCCTTTCAATCCAAATTTAATTCCGAATCTGTCCCCCAGGTATCCCCCTGTGGATCGGGCAAAAATATTCATCAACCCAAACAACCCGGCAATTAGACCGGCTGTCTGTAAACTCAGATCGAAATAATCATGATAATAGATAGCCGCAATGTTGTTGATGGTCAACTCGATACCGAAAGAGATGCCATAAATCACAAAGAGTGCCCATACACGGGGGTCCTTCAAAACCGTCCGCATTGAGACTTCCGACTTTTCATCTGATTCTTCACCCGAAGCCGCCTTCAGTTCAGAGAAATTGCCATTAGGCGTATCCGTGGTGTATTTATAGTATAAAATTCCCAAAATAATCATAGCCACACCGGGCACCACCATAGCCAATCTCCAGGCTGAACCATCTTCAAATCCAAGAAATACAAACCCGGCAAAAATTAATGGCATGACGATCTGTGTAGCCCCGCCTCCCATATTTCCCCAGCCAGCAGTTGTGGCATTTGCTGTTCCCACCACATTATCTGCAAACATTACTGAGGTATGATATTGGGTGATAACAAACGACGCGCCAATAACGCCAATCGCCAATCGGAAGAGCAGAAAACTTTCGTAGCTGTTACTCAATCCTATGCCAATGACCGGAATTGAACCGAAAATCAGCAAAACTGTATAGGTGAGCCGCGGACCATATTTATCACAAAACCGGCCGATGAAAATACGTGCGATAACCGTAATGGCGACGGAGGCGATAATAATATTCCCGATCTGCGTCTGGGTTAGGCTTAACTCTTCGCGAACTATTGCCATCAACGGGGCAACCCCAAACCAACCAAAGAAACAGAGGAAAAAAGAGATCCAGCTTATGTGAAAGGTCCTCATATGAGGTGCCTTAAAACTGAAGATTTTTATGCGGGTAGCTTTGTTCGAATCATTGGTATTCATAATGGTGAGGCGATTTTTTGAAGATTTTTTATACAGGCATTTCAAATGGGGAAAAAATGAACAGCCTATAAGCTTTTAACTTGTTAGGCTCTTATAGCTTGAGATTTGAAACAAACTCTATGAAAGTCCGATGTAGACAAATCCGTCTTCTACTTTTACAGGGTAGGTCGTCACAGCGTAGTCTTCTCCGTTGATGTTTTCTCCGGAGTACAGAGAGAACGATTTTTTGTGAAACGGACAGGCTACTTTTGGCTCGCCCCCGGCTTCTCCGATCATGCCGCGGGCAAGTGCCATCTCTTTTTTGTGCGGACACATATTCTGGCAGGCAAACCATTCGCCGCGTCTTGAAAATTTAAATACGGCAATCTGTTGATCTTTGTACTTTACACAGGCACCGCCATTTTCAGGGAAATCTTCTACCCTGGCGGCTTTAAACCATGTATTAACATCTTCTTCTGTTTTCATTTGATATGGTTGAGAAAACTTCATTTGAGGTTGAGAGAGAATTATGTTGATTTGGATTGACGACCTTCACTCGTCTTTCCAACCAACAGGGGCAGGCACTTTCTGTTTACGGTAATCCTTAAACTTGAGGCTTGGATCAACATCCCGGGAGTTCACAAAATGAGTGAAGCGTTTTTTGAGATCGGGGTTATTCACTACCTCTTTCCACTCACAGGAATACACATTGATCAATTGCTGCATCTCTTTTTCGAGATCTTCGCCAATTCCAAGGGTGTCTTCGACCACTACAGAATGGAGATAATCAATACCCCCTTCCATTTTGTTCAACCATGTTGATGTGCGGTTGAGATGTTCTGCGGTTTTTATGTAGAACATCAGGAATCGGTCCAGATATTTGATGCAGGTTTCTTCGTCCACATCGGAGGCTAACAGTTGAGCATGCTGGGGATTGGCTCCTCCATTTCCGCCAACAAACAGGTTCCACCCTTTTTCGGTGGCGATGATGCCAAAATCTTTGGCTTGGGCCTCAGCGCATTCCCGTACGCAACCGGAAACACCGCCTTTCAATTTGTGCGGGGCCCGCAATCCGCGGTACCGGTTTTCAACTTCGATCGCAAATGAAACAGAATCGTGCAATCCGTAGCGACACCAGGTGGATCCCACACAACTTTTTACCGTCCGAAGGGCTTTTCCGTAGGCGTGGCCGCTCTCAAATCCGGCTTCAATGAGTTCTTCCCAAATGTGTGGTAATTGGTCGACGCGGGCTCCCATCATGTTGATGCGCTGACCGCCTGTAATTTTAGTATACAGGCCGTACTTTTTAGCAATGGAACCGATCGTGATTAATTTATCCGGGGTAATTTCTCCGCCCGGCACACGGGGAATCACGGAGTACGTTCCGCCTCGTTGAATATTTGCGAGAAACCGATCATTGGTATCCTGGATGGTATCTCGGTCTTTCAACACATGATCGTTCCAGGCGCTGGCCAACAACGATGCAGCGGCGGGTTTACATTTTTCGCAGCCATTTCCCTGTCCCACTTCATCCAGCAGTTCATCAAATGTGTGCAATTCCCGCACTTTGATGAGATCGAACAGTTCCTGCCGCGTATAATCGAAGTGTTCGCAGATTACCTTACGAACCTCTTTTCCGCGGGCTTCCATCGACTGTGTAAGCAAATCATCCAGCATGGGTACGCAACCGCTGCAACCTGTTCCCGCTTTTGTACATTTTTTGATGCTGTCAATATCTTCTTTCCCCTGCTCTTCTATCACAGAACAGATGTCTCCTTTGGTCACATTTTCGCAGGAGCAGATCACGGATTGATCCGGAAAATCATAGACTTTTTGTCCGCCGCTATCTCCATCTCGTTCTCCCAAAATCAAATCTACCGGATCAGGCGGCAGAGCAAAACCGTTCTGGGCAATCTGTTGCAGCATATTGTATTCGGCCGCATCACCAACAAGCATCCCTCCCAATAGCCGTTTTCCATCTGCCGAGACATTGAGCCGCTTATAAATTCCTTTGGCTTTATTATCGATGATCACCTTTTTACTGCCTTCTTCCGAGCTACCAAATGCATCCCCGAAACTGGCTACATCAATCCCTACCAGTTTCAATTTGGTGGACATATCAAATTCGTTGAACTCTTTTTCGCCTCCCGTCAGATTTTCAACAACCACATCCGCCATTTCATAACCTGGAGCTATCAAACCGTAAATCATATTGCTATGCAGGGCCGATTCACCAATCGCATAGATATTCTCATCGCTTGTTTCCATTCGATTATTAACGATGATACCCCCGCGTTCACCAATCTCAAGCCCGGTCTTTTTCGCCAGTTCATCACGCGGACGAATTCCGGCTGAGACAATCACCATGTCGGCTTCGAGGCTGCTGCCATCTTCAAAATTCAAATACTCAAGTTTATCCTCTCCACCGATTTGAGTAGTGTTTTTGTTGAGCAAAATTTCAAGCCCCAACTCCTCCAGGGCGGTTTGCAATGCTTCCGATCCGATATCGTCAAGCTGTTTTGGCATCAGACGGGGAGCGAATTCAATTACGCTGGTTTCGAGCCCCAAATCCATCGCTGATTTTGCAGCTTCTAACCCCAACAGGCCTCCCCCGATAACTGCGGCTTTTTTACACTTTTTGGCATATTCCTCGATCGCTTCAAGATCTTCTATGGTTCGATAGACGAACACACCGTCTCTCTCTACTCCCTGAATGGGAGGCACGAAAGCACTTGAACCGGTTGCCAGTACAAGCACGTCATACAGATCGCGATTGCCTTTGTGGGTGAGGATGCACCGATTTTCCCTGTCGATATCCACAACCAGTTGAGATGTGTGGAGTGTAATATCGTTTTCTTCGTACCAAGAACGGGGCGTCATCAGCAGATCATCGGCAGTTTTATCGCCGAAGTAATCACTTAAGTGAACGCGATCATAAGCAGGCCTGGGCTCTTCGCCGTACACTGTGAGTTCCAGTTCATCGGCACCCGCCTTTTTTCGAAGTTTCTCGCAGAACTTGTAGCCGACCATTCCATTTCCGACCACAATTACTTTTGAAATATTTTTTTGAGAGGAATGCATACTAGTGTCATTAGTCATGATGACGGTAAGCTGTTTTAAACAATTTAATTTTTAATAATTAATTAAATACACATTCATACCATGTTTGCCTTAATTAATTAGTCATAAATAATTATTTGATCAATAAATTTTTTAAAAACAGCCATATTTATTAAAAAATATCCGTTACATCTTTAGAAAAGCGCTTGCAGGAAGTGAAATAAGTTCTTGAAAAAAGACAGTGAAAGCGCTTTGAGAAATGAGATGAGAGATGCTTTTTGATCTTTCTGTGCGCAAGATTCTAAAAGCAGAGTTCAAGCAGCCTGACAAATAATCTTAAAAAACCTATTTAATCTGTAAAAAAGGAAGCTAAGCCGCTTAAATAGAATGGGATATTCAAGTGGAGAGAAACAGCAGAAAGACCTCGAAGTATTAGGGCTTCATCATCTTAGAAGAATGATAGTTGAAATTTCAATCCTTGAATTAAACTCCCTTTGAAGAGCCAATCATTCCGGGAGCATTTTTGCTTAACTCTTTTATAAACACACCGAGTTTTGGGCGGCTTGGTTCAAAATCAACCTGTAATCCATGCCCCTCCAATCCTTTGGTACAAACAGGACCCACAGAAGCGATAAATGTTTTGTTTAAAGCCTGCTGCAGCTCGCCATAGATTCCATCTTTCTCCGCCACTTCCATGACGTGATTGATTTGCGTTTTGCTGGTAAAGAGGGCGATGTGAGCCTCTCCGTTCAATATCTTGTGAATTCCCTCCATCAGGGGTTCCGTATCATCGGGAAGTGCCCACCGGTACACAGGTACGCGAAGAATATTTGCGTTCCGTTTTTCCAACTCAGTAAGAAACTCTTGGTTTGACTCGCCATATTCCTGTACCGCCACTGTTTTACCAGCAAGATCTTCGGTTTTCTCATTCTCATCGATTGCGTCTAACAACTCTTTCCAGGTATTGGGTTCGGGCGCGGTAACCTCAAATGGTACATCAAGCTTTTTCAGCACCCGAATAGGCTTTGGACCGCGAACGACAATA
>CAYRDO010000185.1:5623-8489 GCA_964422985.1 uncultured Rhodohalobacter sp.
ATAGTAATATTTTTCAGCGCTTTCAGGATATCATTTTTTTGATGGCGAGTCTCTAATGCATCAACCAGCATTCGGGTTCCCACGCCCGTCATGCAGATCAGGATATCCACATCGCCTGCAAAAAGCTGTTTGCCAAAACGGAATACCTCATGATTTTCTTCCAAAGGAATTTCTTGCATCGAAGGCGAGCGAACAACCGTTGCCCCCCATTTTTCAAGCAGTGAAGCCGCTGAATCGGAGAGCCTGCTTTCAAAACAAACCGTTGTTAAACCGGATAGAGATGGATCAGATGTCATTGGGAAATCCTTGTTTTTTTGTGAATTATGTTCAGCTATTGTTAATCGTATTGGAAATTGAGAACACAATCAACTTTTAATCAGTTTTTTTCTATGGAATCACCAAACCTGCGTTGTTTAAACGGTTCTCATTCTCCCTCAAAAACTCCATGATTATCTCCGTATCAACCGCATTGGTAATTCCATAATTGATGCGAGGTGCTGTTCTTACATAAACTTCCCCGGTGTATGGCACATCCGGATCGTACTCCTCCCCCTGCCTGGTCTCCGGTGCCAGGTATGTTTCACTTTCACCGAGTGCAGAGGTAATAATTCCAACAAATTCGAGGCCGGACCCGCCATTATTCCGAACTGCAAACAGTGCTCCACCGCTAAATCCTCGGTTAAAGGAGGCGTCAATCAAGATGCTACGGGTGGGGTGGTCACTCCGGCTTGCGGTTCCCATCGTAACCATTTTCGCTCCTTTGGGATAGCCAAGGGCATACACAATATCTCCCCAGTCCAGTTCATCAGATCGGCCAAATGGTAATGACATTGGGCGCATCAAACTTTCCTGCGATTCGGAGTTGGTCATAATTGCCAGATCTCGACTGATGTCGTTTGCGACAAGGTCCAATTTTATCACTCCTCTTTCATTGAGAAGGATATAATTGACAGATTCACGTACCGATATAGCCTCAACATATCGATTCATATCATCGTCGTCATCGCTTCGATAGTGCCAGATTGTATCGGGATAAAATACTGCATGGGAGGCCGTAAGCATTGCATATTTGCCCCGATACTCACTTAGAACAAGCGCTGTTCCTGCGGTTGACTGATCATCCAAATAAGACTCCGCGGCGACCTCGGCAAGATCTTCGCCTTCAAGTTCAGATCGGAGCGGCATTTCATCCACATAAAACTGGTATGTTCGATAGATCACATTATTTTGAATACGAACGACTGATCTGAATCCCTCATCAATATCTTCTCTAACAGCCTGGGACTGCAAATGATTTTTATAGTATCCTCTGTCGCCTCCTCCAACCCCGGCTTCGCGAACACCTGAGCATCCCACCAAAAAAACCAAGAGCATCAAAATAAGGTATAACCAACGTCGGTATATCGAAAGAATAAATGTCTCGATTTTTTTCATGGCAATGTCGTTTAATGAGCGAATTCAGAGATATAATATGGTTGGTGAATCTTCATACCGCACCAATTCAAAGCCAATATACTCGAGCTACTATTTGCCAAATCATTGTAAAAAAGGTGATTTTCTTCCTGAGACTTTTTACACATATTGGCAATCAATCACAGTAACCACTCTTATTGTACTAAAATTCATGAGAAGGTAAAACTGAAGGTTTCTACAGACGGAATGAAAAAACGGTTTCTGAATATTCTTTTTTGGTCGATTCTTTCCGCGGCGTTTATCGGGCCGGGAACCGTTACAACCGCTGCTTCGGCCGGAGCCGAATTTGGTTATACGCTAATCTGGGCTCTGATTTTTTCCACCATTGCTTGCTACGTTTTACAAGAAACTTCAGCTCGAATTTATGCCGTTTCGGGAATCACTCTTGGCCAAGCGATTCAAAAAAAATATGCCGGTTCGAAAGCCGGTAAATTTATCGTGGGCTTGGTTTTGATCTCTATTTTGCTTGGTTGTGCCGCATTTGAAGCGGGAAATATTGTTGGTGCTGTGGCAGGAATTTCACTACTGTCCGATTCCATTCCTCAGTGGCTGATCGTCAGTGGAGTCGGAGGTGTTGCCGGTTTTTTGTTATGGAAAGGAACCGTCCGGCAGATCGCCACACTTCTGGGAATCGTTGTGGCCGTGATGGGCTTCTGCTTCCTGATAACGGCCTTCCTGATTCCCCACGATATTTCTCAACTTTTTTCTGATGGACTCCTTCCATCCATTCCAACCGGTTCAGAAATATTAGTTTTGGGGTTGATTGGAACGACCGTGGTACCCTATAATATTTTTCTTGGTTCCGGTCTGAAGCACGCTCAAAACCTATCAGAAATGAAAATAAGCATGCTGATTGCCATCGGGTTGGGCGGATTCATCTCAATCACTATTCTGCTGACCGGAACGGCCATCTCGGGATCATTTTCTTTTGAAGCACTTGCTCTCGCATTATCTGATCAGTTAGGAAATTGGGCATATGCACTTTTGGGAATCGGGCTCTTTGGCGCAGGAATTAGTTCTACGCTAACGGCCGCTCTTGCTGCTTCCATCACCGCTCAATCCCTTCTTTCAAAACCCGAATCCAATCGAAAATGGAGCGAAGAAAGTTTACGGTTCCGCTCTGTTTGGATGGGTGTCTTGTTGATCGGAATTCTTTTCGGTCTTTTGAATTTCCAGCCCGTCCCCGTCATTATTCTCGCCCAGGCTCTGAACGGAATCATCCTGCCGGTCATCGCCATCATTCTGTTTTTATTGATAAACAACTCACAGATCATTGATAATCAGCATCAAAATGGACTTGTCTATAATTTCTTAACTGCCATTGTAGTTTTTCTTAGATTGTTGATCGGTTTGACTAATCTCTTTCGGGCTTCGTTTCGTGTACTTGATTCAG
>CAYRDO010000186.1:0-8419 GCA_964422985.1 uncultured Rhodohalobacter sp.
GACACCCGAAACGCCCAACCCGGCGACGTGTTTGAAGTGACCGTCCGCGATGAGGGAGAGGTTGTGGCTCAGCAAAAAGCGGGCATAGATCAGGAGCTCGACATTCCGATTCCCGATGCAAAGTTATGGTCGCCCGAATCGCCGTTTTTGTATCGAACAGAGATTGCGCTGTATCGTGACGGGGAAGAGGTGGATCGGTTTGACAGCTATTTTGCGATGCGGAAAATCAGCATGGAGCGTGATGACAATGGAATGGTTCGACTGCACCTGAACAATGAAAAATATTTCCAGTTCGGCACGCTGGACCAGGGCTGGTGGCCGGACGGACTCTATACCGCACCAAGTGATGAGGCGCTGAAGTACGACATCGAAAAGACGAAAGAGCTTGGGTTCAACATGATCCGCAAACACGTGAAAGTGGAGCCGGCTCGCTGGTATATGCATGCAGACGAGCTCGGGATGTTGGTGTGGCAGGATATGCCGAACGGCGGCGGTCAGCCCAACTGGCAAATGAGGCAGTTTTTTGAGGGTGAAGAGCTGACGCGTCCACCGAAAGAGGAAGCGATCTACAAAAAGGAATGGAAGGAGATTATTGACTATCTGTATAACCAGCCAAGCATCGTGGTTTGGGTGCCGTTTAACGAGGCTTGGGGACAGTTTCGAACCAAAGAGATTAGCGATTGGACAAAAGAGATGGATCCTTCAAGGCTGGTGAATTCGGCATCGGGCGGAAACCATTTTGTTGGCGTGGGCGATATTTTAGACCTGCACAACTATCCGCCGCCGTCGATGTACATCTACGACGGCATGAAAGCCAACGTGATGGGCGAGTACGGCGGCATCGGCCTGGTGATGGAAGATCATCTCTGGGACACTGAAAAAGAGAACTGGGGATATGTGTCGTATCAGACCGTAGAAGAAGTGACGGATGAGTACGTGAATTTTGCCGAAATGCTGATCGACTTTGTAGATGCCGGATTTACGGGCGCCGTTTACACCCAAACCACGGATGTTGAGGGCGAAGTCAACGGCCTGATGACATACGACCGCAAAGAGGTGAAAGTAGATGCGGAGAGAGTTAGGGAAATTAATAGACGGGTTATTGAGGCGATGGATTAAGGCATCCCCGGCTGCCGAATTTGTCGGCTGCCGGGTGCAATGTCGTTCCACTACTAAATCGGCAGGCGAAAAAGGCAATCGCCAGCCGATACCCCAATTCATTTGCACATTTTATATGAACAACCGTGCAGTTGCGTTATCAAAGTAGTTTCACAAATTGGAGAGAAATGATGACTACAACACCCATCTATATTCCAGGTAAATCGGAGGGAAATCTCCTTATGGCTGGGTCTGTTCTGATGAAAGGGTTCACTATTGTTTTTCTTCTTCTCTCATTGATCTCCTGCACAGATTTGAGTTCTGAATCTGATGATGCCGATCCGATTGTAGATTTTCAGTGGCCGAGAGAATCCTACCAGGGAGTGTGGGGAAGCTCGCCCAATAACGTTTTTGTGGTCGGTACCAGTGGCACGATTCTCAATTATGATGGCAATGATTGGGTGGAGATGGAGAGTGGAATTGATCTGGAGATTAGGGCGGTTTGGGGCAGCAGGTCAGATGACGTTTTTGCTGTCGCCAGGCGGGGAATTATCTTGCATTATGATGGCTCGGCTTGGAATCAAATGGAAACTCCAACGCAAACAAACCTGAATGATGTGTGGGGTACCGCATCAAACAATGTGTTTGCCGTGGATGCGGCCGGGCGCGTACTTCATTACGATGGCGCGGACTGGAGTGTCATGGAATCTCCGGAAACAGAAAACCTCAATGGAATTTGGGGAAGTGCTGAGGATGATATTTTTGCAGTCGGTTCAGAGGGTGTGATTCTGCACTTTAACGGCTCGGAATGGGCCACAATGCACGAAGGAAGTCCGGCGCTCTACAACATTTGGGGACGATCGGCGGATGATGTCTTTGCGGTAGGCACAGGAGGAACCATCTTGCATTACGACGGTGTAGATTGGACTCCCATGGAGAATCCATTTTCAAATGCAGGACTTTACGGGATTTGGGGGACGTCTAACGGCAACATCTATGCCGCCGGAATCCAGGGGACTATTCTTCGATACGACGGCTCCAACTGGAAACAGCTTTCGCTTGTTCCCGACGAAAACCTCTCGGATGTGTGGGTAAGCAATCGGGACGACCTTTACATCACTGGTGGTTTTGGTACCATTTTGGTGAATGTGCACCGGGAAGAGATTTATCAGTAGTGAAAAGGCAGAGATCAGATTTGAGCCTGCTTGGATTGCCACTTCAAGAGACGGGGATCGTGAGGATGATTGTAATGATGGGCAATGAGTGTTTATCGGAAATTATTACGATTCAAACTGTTCCAGAAACATGAAGATCTCATTGAAGTAAGCTTGTTCACGATCCAGCCAGCCATAGTGACCGGCCTTGTCAAGCAGCACCACTTTTGAGTTTGTGAGAACGTTTTCCGCAATCCTGGCTGTTTCTTCAGTGATGATATCCTGCTTTCCCTGGATAATCAGCACAGGTTGATCAAAGCTTCTGAGATCATCTTTAGTATCGTAACCAATCTGTTGAAGGTCAGACCAAATCAAACCATTTATTGTCGAATTTCCCTGTGTGAGCCGTTCAGCAATTACAGGAATATGTTCGCGATTGTAGAGGTAAGCGGGAGCGAGGTATTTTCCCCTTTGCAACCGTGCGTGATAACTTGTATCACCTTCTGCAATGATTCGGTTCCAATAGGTAAGGGAATCCCGTTCCAATTCACTGAGTCGTGAGCGAATATCTACATAATCCAGCAATCCCAGATCCAGGCCGCCGGAGGAGGAAAAAATAATTCCCTCTACATTTTCGGGATAATGAGCGGTGTAATAAGCAGCAAGTATACCTCCAAAAGAGTGGCCAAAAATGACCCAACGGTCAATTTCCAAATGCTTTCTGAGAGCCTCCATATCCTGTATCATCAGGTTCATATTGATGGTTGAGCTGTCAAGTCGGCTCATAATCGAATGACCAGTACCCCGTTGATCGAATAGAATGGTCTGATTCTCAACAGCCAGCTCTCGGGCCAGCGGTATAAATCCTTCACTGCTCATGCCCGGACCTCCATTAAGAATTAACAATGGTTGTCCGTCGCCAAATGTTTTATAGTGAATATCAACACCTTCAGACTCTACAAATTCCTGGGCACCGGCATCAGAAAAGCAGTTTAAAGTGATTGCCAGCAGAACGATTTGCAGGATGAGATTTGGTTTCATAACCCATTATTTTACAAGTTATTATCGTTAAACAACGATCTATTGTATGAGTATAAATAGGCGAACGCCGATTGAGAAGCAATATTACCAGGCAGAGTTGTAGAAGTTTAACTACGGAACTGCTAAAATTTACCCAACCATATCCAGAAAATTCTGCAGCAAGAGCGAGCCAACTTGACCTGATTTTTCCGGGTGAAACTGCACGCCGATAAAATTATCCTTTGCGGTTACGGCGGTAAAATTTTGAATATAGTTACATGTCGCCAGTGTGCACTCGCTCAGGGGAGCGTAATATCCATGTACATAGTAGAGAAAATGCTTCTCTTCGATGCCGGAAAGAAGATCGTGTTCTTTTATCGATTCAAAACAGTTCCAGCCCATATGCGGGACTTTGGCTTTGGTAGAATCGAATTTTTTGAGTCGGCCGGGAATAATTCCAAGAGTTTCGCAATTGCCCTCTTCGGACGATTCATAGAAAAGCTGCATACCCAGACAGATTCCCAAAACGGGTTTCTTCGTATTTTTCAGCCAAACATCCAGATCTTTGGATCGAAGGTCATCCATCGCTGCGGCCGCGTGGCCCACTCCGGGAAAGATGATCGCATCAGTTTTGTCGAGCTCATCTGTATTATCAGAGATTATATATTCAGCCTGAAGCCTGTCCAATGCATTCGAGACTGAAGCTAAATTTCCTGCCTGGTATTTTATAATTCCTATCATTGTGCTGTGTAAAAAGGCAAAAGTGAAAAGTGAGAGAAGGAAGATGTCAACCAAAAATTGGACTGAGATGGCGCAAATGTCTCGTTTGTGCCCGAAAGCATGCAGCACAAGCAAGATGCTTGCGCCATCCACTTTTGCATCAAAGTTTGGAGATCATCTGTCAAGCCTGCCTGTCCGGCAGACAGGCTCAGAATGACGGAGATACTTCTCACTTTGGGGTTTTGCCGTCTCACGTATTAAATCGTTCCTTTTGTAGTTGGTAAAATTCCTTTGATTCGCTCATTGCGGCTGACAGAAAATCTCAGCGCCTTCGCAAATCCTTTAAAAATGGCTTCAATAATGTGATGCTCATTTTTACCTTCTGCTGAAACATGGAGGGTGGCGCGTGCGTTCATTGCCAGCGAATAAAAAAAGTGCTCCAGCATCTCGGTTGGAAAATCACCTACATACTCCCGTTTCAGCTCCACATCCCATTCCAGGTATGGACGGTCGGATAGGTCAATGGCCACATTGGCTTGGGCTTCATCCATCGGCAGGGCAAATCCGTAGCGCTGTATTCCTGCTTTGTTGTCAGAAATAGCTTCCCGTATCGCTTGCCCCAGTGCGATCGCGGTATCCTCAATCGAGTGGTGTTCATCCACTTCAAGATCTCCGTCACACCGAATTTCCAGATCCACCAAACCGTGGCGCGCGATTTGCTCAAGCATGTGGTCAAAGAACTTCAGTCCGGTGTTAATGTCACTTTTTCCTGTCCCATCCAGGTTAATCGAAACCGAAATATCGGTCTCTTTTGTATTTCGTTCGATGACTGCTTTTCGGCTTGGAAATAAAATATTGTGGCTTAACGTGGTCCAGTCATCGGCTTCTTCAATCAGAGTTTCATCAGTGATGAACTGAAACGATTGTTTCCGCTGAATCCGTCCCTCTGCGCTCTCAGTATCAAAATCACCTACATGAATCTCTTCATTTTGAATCAATTCTGTTTGTTGATCCGAGAGCGAACTGTCATCAAACGAAAGCTCCACATCATTTTCTTGCAGATATTTCATCGCAAAGAGGGCTCCGGATGGAAGCAGCGAATCGGAGTTACTGTTTAGGGCTGAATCATCAATCCAGATTTTCATGAGAGAACCTCCTTCAGGGTTTTGAGGAATCGAACATTTTCATCCGGCATACCGATGGTCACACGAAGACAATCCTCGCAAAGTGGCTCATTACCCCGATATCGTACAATTACTCCTTTGTCCGCCAATTTTTGATACACCTCTTTTGCGTTTTGGATTTTGAACAACAGGAAATTTGCATCCGACGGATACACCTTCTCGACCGCATCCGCATACTCCAACTGCTCAGCCACATACTCTTTTTCCTCTTTGATTTTTTGGATATTGAACTTCATCAACTCCATGTTATCAAATGCATCCAGGGCCGTCTTGGCGGTCAGTTTGTTGATGTTATACGGTGCCTTTACCTTCATCATATAACTGATGATTTGCGGATTTGAGATCGCAACTCCCAACCGGATTCCTGCCAATCCATAGGATTTTGAAAATGTCTGAAGTACCACCAAATTCGGATACTGCTGAACCAATCCCGCCATCGATTCCTGGCTGCTGAAATCAATATACGCCTCATCCACAACGACAATTCCGGGAAACTGGGAGACCAATTTCAGCAGATCGGTTTGTTTCATGGAGTTGGCTGTAGGATTATTGGGCGAGCATAAAAACAAAACTTTGGTTTGATCATCCGCCGCTTCCACAATTTTTTCCGGCTGTAACTGAAACGATTCTGTCAGAAGGACTTCCTTCACATCCAGGTTGTTGATATTTGCCGAAACCTTGTACATGCCATAGGTGGGGGGAGTGGTAAGAATGGAATCCTGACCCGGTTCACAAAAAATTCGCATAATCAGGTCGATCGCTTCATCACTTCCAACGCCCAGGAAAATGTTCTCGAAATCAACCTGGCGCCATTCCGCGATCTTTTTGCGAAGTGCATCTTGGGTCGGCGTTGGGTACCGGTGCAGTTCAAGGTCATTTCGAACCGGCGAGCCGAGGCTGTTTTCATTGGCATCCAGCAAAAGACCTTTATCAAAGTCATCGCGGGCACTTCGGTAGGGTTTCAAATTTCTGATGTTCGGACGAACAAGGCTTTCTATATCGATTGTTTTAGGCATTTTTTTATTTATAATTAAAGTCCCCTCTTGAGAGGGGATTTAGGGGTGTGTAAAAAAATTAAGTATCAAGTTCGGTTCGCGTTCAGGGAAACACACCCCGAGTTCATTCGCTAAACGCTCATTTCACTTTCCCCTCTCGAGAGGGGACTTCTTTTTTTAATCCTTGAGTAGCTTCCTCAATCTCAAACTCACAGCTTTTTTATGTGCATCCAGGCCTTCCAATTCTGCTAAGATTTCTACTGTGGGACCGAGATCTTGCAATCCTTTTTCAGAGATCTTTTGCATAGTGATAAATTTCTGAAAACTACTCAGTGAAACACCGCTGTACATACGTGCATATCCGTATGTTGGGAGTGTGTGGTTCGTGCCGGATGCATAATCTCCCATGCTTTCGGGGGTCCACGGACCGATAAAAACAGAACCGGCGTTTGTAACTTTTGCCGCGAGATAATCTGAATCTTTTGTGTTGATGATCAGATGCTCCGGTGCATATCGGTTCGAAAATTTAATTGCGTCTTTTGAATCATCAACGACTACAATAAAACTGTTTTCTATGGCTTTAGATGCAAACTCTTTTCGGGGGAGATCTGCCAACTGTTTATCCAGTACATCGGAAATCGCTGAAAGTTCTGTTTCTTTGGTGGCGACTAAAATGGCCTGGCTGTCAGCGCCGTGTTCTGCTTGGGACAGTAGGTCAATTGCTACAAACTCAGGATCCGCGGTTTCATCGGCAATTACCAACACTTCCGAAGGACCCGCCGGCATATCGATCGAAACCATTGCTTCGCTGTTTTGCAGCATCATTTTGGCGGCGGTCACATATTGATTCCCGGGACCAAAGATTTTATCCACTTTCGGGATCGATTCAGTTCCAAGTGCCATCCCGGCAATGGCTTGGGCTCCACCCGCTTTCACAATTTTTGAGACGCCTGTTTTCTGAGCTACATATGCAACAGATTCCGGGATCTCTCCATTTTTATCAGGAGGTGTGGCAAGCACGATAGTTTTGCAGTCGGCAATCATCGCCGGAATACAGAGCATCATGGCTGTGGAGGGCAATGGTGCCGTCCCACCGGGAATATAGACTCCAACCCGCTCAATCGGTTTGGCCACTCGCCGGCATACAACTCCATCCTGAGTTTCCACTTCGATTTCATCCGTAATCTGCCGTTGATGAAATTTTGAGATGTTATGCATTGCCCGGTCAAGTGCCGAGATGATCTCATCAGACAAGTTGATGGGAATATCATTCGGATCTACGACTAACGGATCGGGATCAACACCGTCAAACTTTTGGGTGAATTCCCGGATCGCTTTGTTGCCGTTGGATTCAACTTCATCCAAAATGGGCTGTACCTGTCCGAAGACAGATCCGAAATCCATTTTCGGTCGCCGGCAAAGAGCTTCAATCTCAGAATCAGAAAGTTGGTTGTAGGTATATGTTTTCATGGTGATTCGTATTGAGTATCGAGTAGCAAGTATTGAGTAAAAATCTTGATGATCAATACTTCATGCTTACTACTCATCAAGCGATCATACTTTCAATGGGTAACATCACAATTCCTGTGGCGCCGGCTTCTTTCAGGCGTTCCATCACATCCCAAAAGGTGGATAACGGAACAACCGTGTGGATGGCCACCATTCCATTATCGGCCAATGGCATCACCGTAGGACTTTTCAGCGAAGGAATAATTTCTTTGATTTTTTTCACTGATTCCTGCGGCGCGTTCATCATAATATACCGGCTTTTGCCCGCTTTTTGATATCCTTCAATTCGTTGAAGAATCTTTTCGATCAACTGTTGTTTTCCTTCAGATAGCGGTTTATTGGTTTTGATCAACTGGGTTTCCGAATCAAAAATATTGATCAGTTCATCCAGACCGTTTGCTTTCAGCGTGTTTCCGGTTGAGACCAGGTCACAAATGGCATCGGCAATTTCAAGCCGGGGTGCGATCTCCACCGATCCTGAAAGGGTGATTACTTTTACATCAATTTCTTTGTCTTCAAAATATCGTTTGGTGATGCCGGGATAGCTCGTGGCAACCTTTTTTCCGGCAAAGTCTTCCGGTTTCTTGATGCCGCTGTCTTTCGGAACTGCTAACGATAACCGGCAAACGCCGTAATTCAGTCCGCGGAGAATTTCCACATCCACCTGGTCTTCCTCAACAACATTCGCTCCGACAAAACCAAGATCGCAAACACCATCTTGTACATATTCGGGGATATC
>CAYRDO010000187.1:0-8398 GCA_964422985.1 uncultured Rhodohalobacter sp.
GGAGAATATTGAAGAGGATGCAGAAGTTCATGCCACCAAAGAGGTACAGGAATCTGATGATCCTCGTCTCGTTCAGATCAATCAGTTACTTGATGAGCAGGTTCGTCCATATTTGTTGGCCGATGGTGGTGGATTGAAAATTCTCGGACTGGATGGAAATCGTTTGAAAGTTCATTACCAGGGAGCTTGCGGAACCTGTCCTACTGCTACTTCAGGAACTCTTTACGCCATCGAGAGCATGGTGAAGCGAATTGACCCTGAAATCCAGGTAATCTCTGTTTAATTGAAGTTTGAGTTGGCTCTAGACTTGAAGGAAATTCAACTATGTCGATAACAATTAGCGATAGTGCGGCTGAACGCATTCAACGAATTCGCGAGGAGCAACACATTGCGGCAGAAACACCGTTGCGTGTATCCGTTGTGAGCGGCGGTTGCTCCGGCCTTACGTACGATCTTGATTTTGATTCCGACGGCAAAGCAGCAGATGGAGACAAAACATTTGAAGAGCACGGGATCAAAATTGTGGTAGATATGCGCAGTTTCTTGTATCTCGCGGGTACAAAACTGGATTATTCGGAAGGACTTTCCGGACAGGGATTTCATTTTCATAATCCCAATGCAACGAGAAGTTGCTCGTGCGGAGAATCATTCTCATTATGAAATTTCCCCCTTCGAAGGGGGGATGTGATCCCGATCTGATTTATCAGAATCGGGAGAGCTCGGGGGATGTACACCCCTCCCCTCAAGGGGAGATAAGTTCTCAATCAAATTCAGTACTCGACACTCTTTGATTATGTCAGAAATAGTTAACAAAATTAAACAATCCAAACTTGAGACTGTTGATCTTGAAAAGCTTGCTGCTGACGTAAACGTCTACGAACTGGATCTTAAATACTTTCTTTTTCAGGAGATGATTTTGAAAGAGAAAGAGTATCGTGAAAAAATGGAGAGTCACGATTGGAGTCAGTATGAAGATGGTTTTTTAACGGTTCATTGCTCAACCGATGCCATCATTCCAAAATGGGCATATATGCTCGTTGTTCAGCACGCACAAGAGCATGCAAAAGACGTATTATTCGGAACAAAGCAAGAAGCATTGAGCCAGATTTTCAGGCAAAAATTGGATCAAACCGATTGGACAAAATACGATGATCGATTTGTTCTGCTGAAAGGGTGCAGCAAGATGGATGTTCCTGCTGATGTGTATATGTATGCAACGAAAAAATTGATGCCGCACGTTAGGAAATTGATGTATGGCGAGGCTTGCTCGAACGTCCCGATTTACCGAAAGAAAAGTTCATAACTGCCGTTCAAAATGGAAACTGGCTCACCTCAAAAACAAGCTATCGTTACAGGTGCATCAAGAGGAATTGGATTAGAAATTGCAAAGAAACTTATCCAAGATGGTTTTAAAGTCACGGGAACGGCGAGAAAATCAGAGTTTCCGGACGATCTCTCATCAAACGAAAACTTCTCCGGAATTCATGTGGATTTGGGAGATGAAGAGGATATCAAATCTAAACTAAAGTCACTTTTTAAAGAATCAGTCGGAGTTGATGTTCTGATCAACAATGCCGGCATTTCTGTCGATGCGGACTTTTCCGACGATGATGAGAAGTGGCTGGATGTTTGGGATCGAACCATTGATGTGAATCTTCGTTCATCTGCGTTGTTAAGCAAGTGGTTTGTGAATTCTCACGCTCAACATGATTCCAAGGGTGTACTGATTAACATTGCATCCCGTGCGGCCTATCGAGGCGATACACAGGAGTTTGCGGCGTATGCGGCATCGAAGTCGGGCATGGTTGCCTTCACAAAGAGTATTGCGAGAAACTTCAGTAACAAAGGAATTAGCGCGTACTCAGTTGCCCCCGGATTTATCGATACCGATATGGCTTCCGAAGCCAAAGATATTCATGGTGAAGAATATCTGACTCAAGGCTCCGCATTTGATGAAATCACCAGTCCAAAAGAGGTTGCTAATCTCGTAGCTTTTCTGGCAAAAGGAGATGTGCCGTATATGAGTGGCCAAACGTTTCATATCAATGGCGGCTCATATATGATTTGATTTGTGTGAATGGGTGATTTGAGATATACTAATCCAAATGTTCTTCACAAAGTCATCGGATGAGTTCTATGATATAGAATTAAGTGTATAGCTTGATTACTCATTCGATGACTGAAAACCTACCATCATGAAAAAAATCTCCACATCTTTCGTTTTTCTTTTCTCTGTTTTTTCAATTTTTACATCATCTGTTCTGGCTCAAAAGAAATATGAAATCCATGTTTCGGCAGGAGCATTTGATCGATCAGAAACCATTGTTTCTTTTTATTTTCCCGATTCTGTTGATGAAGGTGTTTATCAATTAGAGAGCAATTCAGGAGTTGCTCCGGTTCTGCAGGTGGATGATTCGAATAAAGGTTGGTTTATCCTTGATGAATTGGCAGCCGGAGAATCGAAAGTGTATGATTTTACAGCTACTCCAATCCCAACAGAAAATCATATCTCAAAACAGATTGATTCAACTCAGATAACATTTTCATCTGATGGTCGAAGGGTTTTATCGTATTACCACGAGGATAATAACCCTACAGAGTTAGACGAGCGTTACAAACGGGGTGGATATATACATCCAGTATACTCGCCAAACGGAGTGATACTCACCGCTCATCTGAATCCGCTGCATCCTCATCAGTCAGGGATATGGTCAGCCTGGACAAAGACTGAATTTGAAGAACGAACTCCCGACTTTTGGAATATTCACAATAACACAGGCCGAGTCGATCAGGCCGATTCTTTACAACATTCATGGGAAGGTCCGGTTCATGCCGGATTTCACAGCAGGCATTTTTTTAAAGATTTGTCAGCGCCTGATCCCTTGATTGCAGTCAACGAAGAGTGGAATGTATACGTGTATAATGCTCCTGAGGATCATTCGTATCAAATATTTGATATTGTTTCGACACAAAGTGTGAATACCGGAAAGCCTCTCATTTTGCCGGAATATCATTATGGTGGAATTGGATTCAGAGGAAACAGAGACTGGGATGATCCTGAAAATGTAACATTGCTGACATCGGAAGGATTAGGAAGAGATGGGAACGAAACCCGGCCAAAATGGACACACATTGGTGGGATGGTTGATACAGAATTAGCCGGAATTACGGTGATGGATCACCCGAAAAATTTTCGGTATCCTCAGCCCGTTCGAATTCATCCAGAAGAGCCTTACTTTGTTTATGCCCCCATGCAGCTCGGCGAAATGCGGATCGAACCGGGTTCACCCTACACCGCTCGATATCGATATGTAACCTATGACGGGGAACCCGATCCGGAAGAGTTCAATCGGCTTTGGAATGATTATGCATATCCTCCGGGGGTTACGGTGAAGCAGAAGTGAAAAAGTTCTCCTCTAGAGAGGGGAAATGTAAAATCTCGTCCAGAGATTTTTCGAGGGGTGTGTTTGTGTGATTTAGCTTAATCATCATTAACCCACTCCTGATGACTCCGCTGAACGCTATGTCATCTGTCCCCTCCCAAGAGGGGAAACACACTTCACTACTCATCAACTCGTTCAATAACCATCTTTTCATCGCCGGTTTTAATCTTTTTCCTGGCATAACGACTGGCAAAAAATGACACAATAATGGTCGCAATTAGCCCAATCAAAGTGACGGCAATATTTACGCGCACAACCTGTTTTTGCAGATCATAAACGGCAATAATCACAATCGGTTTGGCTGAATCTTCTTTGTAGCGGATTGGGATGATTTCGGAATCCATAATGACCTGGGCAAACTGAACAGGAAGCGATAATTGTTGTTCAATGGTCTCTCCATCATCCGGAGTAAATTGCAGAACTACATATCCATTGGTTTGGGCTGCTATCTGCTTCACATCGAAATCTGTGACTTTGGCTACGTAGCTTTCTCCTTCGTTGTATGTAGCCTGAATACCAAAATAGGTATAAACCTGGTATCCACACTGAAAGGTGAAATAAGCCGGTAAAAGCCAGATCAAAAAAATGAAATAGTATTTATTCATGTGGTACTTAAATCTTTCATAGAATTTTCTCACCTTGAGGGGTGTTTAAGTTAAGGTACTCAACATAGTAGACACCCTCCGTTTTGTTAAAACCAACAAAATACCTCCCTCAATCAAGGGAGGATATATTTTCAAACTAATCATTTTGATTCTCAACAACTGTAGTCATTTGATCGATCATTGCGGGATCATAAATGAGCCGTTGAATTAAATCCTGGTGCATCTGACCAGCGGAGGCATGAAACCAAAATCCTACGGGTAATTGGTCCAGGTAAAGAGCCTGAACGGTTGTGTCGCCTGTATAAGCAGAGGTTCCAAAATCAATGCCATTCAGGAGCCCCATTCGGTTATCATAAATGGCTCCATACCGGGTAAAATCTTCTTCGATTCTGGGTTGGATGTCCATCGGCCAATCCATAAAATCTTTGACGCTTTCACTTACATTCGAATTGATCAAAGAGTCGGTAACTAATTTTTCAAGAAGTTCGGTCATCTCGCGAGCCGTTGTTTTTGGGAAAAGCCGCATTGCATCCCGCTCCTGCATAAATGTGTTGCCAAGTCGTTCATCATCCAAATAAGATTGAACCTCATTTCGAAATTCAGGATCATTCAAATACGAACGGGAAAGGCCGATTACATGAGCTCTCCACTCTTCACGATTCTGATTCTGCCAATGCTCAATAATTTCCTGATTTTCCATATCTGTCAGCCCCGGTGATATAGCTTGATACAACCCGGAATAGGGCAGAGGTATCTCAGTTTTTTTGAGAGTGAGCCTGTCCTTTAAATCCTGCCAATACACTTCATCCAGTTGCCACCAGAGATAATCAGCAAGGGCCAGATCTCCAAACTCTGCAAGAAGAGCCAGGGATTGTTCTATGGTAATGGTTCCGGATTTCAACCAACCTCGATCTACAGCAGCAGTTCGGGCTTCACTATGAATGGACTCTTCAATATTTGTTAACTGGTACTCCGAAATATCGGCCCATGCAATTTCTTTGTTTGGGTTGATAATGCCTGAATCAAACTGGTCAGCATAGGCCACTAAGATGAAGAAGTTTGCCGTCGTTCCCATAATTCGGGGAGTGTTTTCCCGGAGATAGAGGCTAGAATCGGGATGATTTACAACGACACTTGCCAGCGATGAATATTCAGGAGTTTCTCCCATAAACTCAGATAAACCTTTCAGAGATCCGGTTTTGTCAACCCATTCTTCTCCCTCCATCATCGCCTGTCTGTTGTCCAGAAATACGGTAAAGGCATTCCAGTTCAATCCGAAAACAAATCCAAAAAGAAGAAGTGCTGCTAACAAAAAAGCACCAATAAACTTCAATAGCCTCATAATTACTTATTCAGAGAAAAATGTTTGAACTTGTAAGAGTCGGTGATAAAAATTCTTTGAGTCTCTCATATAAACAAATGCATGATATTGCTGACGATTATTAGCGAAGTTTTGATCAAAATATAAGTCGTCTATCTCATCACCATCAAACAATACATATTTGTACTTGTATGTTCCTTTTTTGATGATTTGATTGGTTTTCCATCGGCCGGTTTGCTGATCGAAATGAAGTTCATTGCTGCTGTTTAACGACCAATTGTTAAAATCTCCCAAAAGATGAACCGACTCTGAAGAATCGAGCGATGACTCCATATCAAACCGAAAAACAGCATTCGCATATCCGGCACGCAAACTCATATCAGGATTTCCGAACGGCCCCAGCCGAGCAAGATTAATTGCACCTGATGAACCAAATCCTTCGGCATCATCACGAAGAATCAGGCGGGGAGGAATTTCACTCGGAAATGCCTCAACTACTTCATTATCACGCTGAGAAAGATCATTGAGCGAAAGGGTTCGGAATTCATAATCACCAATAAATGCATCCTGCGTACTTAACTCAAACTGAACCTGATCAGGAGCAGAGAAATCCAGTTCATCGGCTTCTTTTGTCCGCCCCCAAAACCGGTTTTGGGCATAATAGAATTCCAGATCGAATTGGGGTTGTTCAACAAAATCAGGTAGAGAAAACCGACTTACCGGTCGCTCAACACGCCGTAAATTTTGACGAGACAATTCTTCAACTGATGATGTAATAGATCCGGCATTTTCAGATACAAAAAATGGAAGCGTCAAAACAACGAATCCGGTATCTCCATCCTCAATTTTTAGCAGGTAGTTTCCGCTTTTTGTGATTTGAAACTGTTCGGTTGGAAACGAGAATGAGTATTGACGATATGTGGGGCGAGTATTTTGACTCACTTCCCCCGAATTCAATGTGATATTGTAAAACCCATCCATAAATCGTTCAGGCGGAAGACCGGATCGGCTCCAATCGGGATTGTGGTGAGTCAATGAAACCTGAAATTGTTGCGATTCGATCGATAAGTGTTCAAACTGCAGCAACAATTGATCGTTACTATCCAGGTTCAAAATAGGTGCTGAAGAAGGATTCCCGGCGCGATGAAACTGAATCGAATGGATCGAACTATCCGCTACAATCTGGGCCGGGATATTGAAAAGATTCACCGGACCTGATGAACGATTTCGATCATTTTCTGAGGATTGAAGTGACGTGCAAGCATAGACACTCGCTAGCAACATCAAACAAAAAATTGATAGAAGCCTTTTCAGGCTATTATTTTTAACGATTTTATAAATAATATTGCCCCTCAAAAACAAAAGCAGCCGGACCTTCAAGTTTTATATTTGTATATGTTCCATCCTTTTCATTAAACGTAAAATGGACAAGAAGAGTGCCTCCTTTTACCTGAACGTGATACAAAAACTTACCTTTTGAGCCTTGTTGAAGATGGTGCCATGCAAGTGCCGATGCTATCGCTCCGGTTCCGCAAGCTAATGTGAGATTTTCAACACCTCTTTCATACGTCTGCAAACTTAGATTTTCATCATCGGTACCGGAAATGAAATTGACATTCGTTCCAATCGGCTGAAAATCCGGATGATTTCTAAAAAAACGCCCTTGGTTGGTAAGTTCTTGTTCGTTTTGCAGTTTTTGAAATTGTACGGGACAAACAACGTGCTCCGTATTTGTGTAAACATTTAGCAGAGCTTCATTAGCAACGGTTATCTCTTCCACAGATGTTTCCAATGGAAATTTAATCACAACGGTTCCCTCTTTTACATTTGCTTTGTACACCTTGTCGTGAACTCTAAATGTAAATTTTTTGGGTGATCCGAGGGTCTCAGCAAACGCCGAAAAACATCGCGCACCGTTTCCGCACATTCCCGCATCACTTCCGTCAGGATTTTTGTAAAGCATTTCCAAGTCAGCTTTTTTGGTTTCATCGAACTGAAGCGCGATAATGCCATCCGAGCCAACACCAAATTTTCGATTACAGATAGAAGGGGCTAACTGGGCAAGATCTTCGTCGCTCATTTTTAGAGTGCGGTTATCAAACAGGATAAAATCATTTCCTGCTCCCTGCATCTTTGTAAAGTTTATGGATGAAATATTCATGGTATTAATCAATCAAAGCCGGAAGGTGTTTCCAGCTGTTGTCTTTTTCGATGGCGGGATCAAGTCCGCGCATCAAACGGAAAAATCTGAGCGACAATGCTGTGCCGATATATTTAAACTGCACGTTTTGGTAAAGCAAACCTTTTAGTTGTTGGATGTGATCGATCATATCCTCGAGTCGGGCCTCGGTCATTGAGGAGCAGAATTTTTTAATCACATCAAGCTTATCAATATTCGTGATCAAAGCTTCATTCCCTGTTTCCCGATAAACGATAATATCCCTGAGCAATTGTTCAAGGGAATTACAAAGAGCAATCTGGTTCTCTTTATTCAGGTTTTTATTCCAATCATTGATCAATTCAAGTAGTGCGGGTACATCCTGAGAATAGGATAACCTCAAAAAATTGATCGATTCATTCCTGATCTTTTGAAGCGTTTCAATGTCCAGGAATCTGCACGTCGAATAGTTCCCGCCGGACAATCGAGCCAGGAGTTGAGCATCATCTTCCTCGATTCCGTCATGTTTGATTAGGCCTTCAGCTACTTCATCATTTGATAACGGATTGAGTCGAATTTGCTGACACCGCGAAATAATGGTCGGCAAAAGCTGATCGGGTTGCGTAGCCGTCAAAATGAACATGATATTTCCTGATGGCTCCTCCAGCAATTTCAGGAATGCGTTGGCAGTTTCCTTGCGCATCGTATCCACATTTGTCAGAACGATAACGGTTCGCCGACCTTCATTTGGTTTATACACAGATTTCGGTCGAATTTCCTCATGGTAATAATCGATTGAATAAAATGCCCGGCGGTTTTTGGATGATTCTGCATCGTTCAGAGCCGGTCTTAGTGTAAAATCCACAATTTC
>CAYRDO010000188.1:0-6005 GCA_964422985.1 uncultured Rhodohalobacter sp.
TGTTGATTTGAATCGACTTCTCATCCAACCGCTGTTGAGAGGTTGCCAGAAACAGATCTAATAAATCATTTTCCAGAGGTGGTAAAATTACCTGGCATTCAGGATCGCCAAACCGGCAATTGTATTCCACAACTTTGGGACCGTCACCGGTAATCATCAAACCCAGATATAAAATTCCAGAGTACGCCGATTCTTCGAGTTGCATTCCGGCGATGGTTGGATTGATGATCTTTTCTCTGACCTCTTCAAGAAGTTTATCCGTAAGTACGGGAGCCGGGCAATATGCGCCCATTCCACCGGTATTTAAACCGGTATCGCCCTCGCCAATTCTTTTATGATCCTGAGCATAGTGAATCACATGTGATGTGTGCCCGTCAGAAATTACAAATACGGAGGCTTCCTCTCCTTCCATGAACTCTTCCACAACCAGACGATCGGCCGCCTCAGACAAAGACTGATCATGCTTCAGCCTGTTGAGACGCTTTTGTGCCTCCTCTTCACTGTCACATATAAAAACACCTTTCCCCCCGGCCAGGCCATCGGCCTTTAAAACAATAGGATAGGAATCTTTAAGCTGTATGAATTTGAGAGCGTCGTCGAATTCCTCAGAGTCAAAAACGGCATAGTCAGCTGTTGGAATTTCATATTTGGTCATGAAATCTTTGGCGAACTCCTTACTGCCCTCCAGCATGGCGGCTGACGCCCTCGGACCAAAAACCGGAACATTTTTATCTGATAGATAGTCGGCGATACCGGCAACCAAAGGGGCTTCCGGTCCCACAACGACCAGCTCAATCTTATTTTCTGCTACGAATTTTTCAACATCTTCAAACTTGAGAGGATCAATATCTACATTCGTCCCATACTGAGCAGTGCCCGGATTGCCGGGCGCTGTGTAGAGTTTTCCAAGTTTTTCTGATTGAGCCAATTTCCAGGCAATGGAGTGCTCTCTGCCCCCACTGCCGATAAGTAAAACGTTATAGGTATCCATTCAATTTATATTGATTCAGCAATATCAATGATGTCGCTAAAGCTTTCAGCTTTCAGGCTGGCTCCACCGATAAGTCCGCCATCCACATCAGTTTGAGAGAGTAACTCTTCGGCGTTTGCAGGCTTCATGCTTCCTCCGTATAGAATACGAATTTTTTCAGCGTCATCTTCACTCCAGGCATCAGCAAGTAAGCTTCTGATGAACTTGTGCATCTCCTGCGCCTGCTCAGGTGTAGCCGTTTCCCCGGTACCAATTGCCCAAACAGGCTCGTAAGCAATTACAAAATCATCTGCATTGCTCGCATCAACATGTTCGAGCACGGCCTCAACCTGTGTTTTTACAACATTCTCGTGATTTCCACTTTTACGATCATCAAGTTTTTCGCCAACACAAACAATCACTTTCAGGCCGTCGGCCAATCCCTTTTTAGCTTTCTGAGCAATAAGTGCGTCATCTTCGTGGAAATATTCTCGACGTTCGGAATGACCTACAATTACATACTCACAACCAGCATCATTTAGCATTGAGGTACTCGTTTCACCGGTATAAGCTCCGTTATCTTCCGTGTGGACGTTCTGAGCACCAACTTTCAGGTGTGAACCGCTGAAAGATTCCGCAACCGCAGGGATTGAAATAAAGGGCGGGCAAATTAAAATATCAGATGAATCATCTTTTCCTTTTCTGGCGGCAACCATGCCATCAGCCAATTTCTTCGCCTCAGAGGGTCCGGCATTCATTTTCCAGTTTCCGGCGATAAGTAAAGTTCTCATAAATATTTATTCTTCTGTTTGAGTTGTTATTTGCTGAAGTCCGCGAACAATGTCATCATACTCTTCACCTACATATCGTTGGATGATGTTACCGTCGCTGTCAACTAAAAATCTTGTCGGTACGCGGTTTAAATTGAGCCGTTCAATTAGTGAATCGGTATTGAAAGAATTCGGTTGTACAACTTTCCACAACTTTTTTCGCTCTTCGAAAAAAGCATTCAATGTTACTTCTGTTGTTGCCAATGGAATTGTAATAATCTCCAGGTCAAAATTCTTATATATCTGATGTATTGCAACTGTTCTGCTAAATTGTTGTTGATAGAGAAGATTATCAAATCTTGTGGCTTCAATCAAAAAAGGTGATCCCATCAAATCTTGCGTGCTTAGGGAGTCGCCATTTGTTAGTTGAAAACTGATATTCGGAAACGGATATCCCGGGGCGAGAAACTCAAGATCATAGCTGATATCTTCGGCCCACTGCATCGCCGCTTCGTTCTCGGAATACGTCTCTTTGAATTGATCGAGAACTTGTGTAACCCGTACAGTTTGTGAACTGTCATACAAAAGTTCAATCCTCTCCATTTCAAGATCTATCTCATCTTCTCGTTGCTGTACCTTACTTTTTAAATCTTCTATAAAGGCAAGTGCACTATCCAACCCGCCTGATTCGGCGTGGTATTCAAGCAGAGTGCTTCTGGTACTTGGCAGAATCGTATTATAATCTTCCAAAAGTTGGTTGGAACGGTTAACCATCAACGAGTCATTAAACCCGCTAAGCATCGAAACAGATGTCTCTCCGGCCAGTTTTGCCCCATACGTCTGCGGATATTTTTCGTACACATCCCAATAAATATCACTCCATTTGTTGATTTCCAACCGAACACTATCGGCCGAGAATGCACCGGCATTTATGAATTGCGCAATTCTGGCAAAGTTTCTCTCCACTCGCTGAAATACGTCCAAGACTTCATTTTCATGAGATTGGATCTCAATTGTTTGGTTAATATCCGGAAGCTGACCTTGAATGTTTATTGTATCTCCTTCGGCGAACACAACATTGGCGATACCAAATGTATTGTTGTTTCGGGAGATCATGATCGGGTAAAGATTCTTCTCAGGAAAAGTTGCCGTACCGGAAAAATTACCGGTTGAATCGGTCACGGCATAAAAAAGTGTATCGCTGTCCTCAATGGAAGAACGGATAGAAGCGAGAATTTCAATTCCACTATAATCATTCGTGTCATCCAATTCGGGATCAACGGTGATTTGACCTTTGATGATTGTAGAGTTTTCTTCGGTTTCAGTTTCTCCGGAACAGGAGAAAACAGTGATTGCCAGAAGTAGTAATACTATTTTTTGAGCTTTCATGTACCTGTAAGGTGCGAGGTTCCCCGAATTAATTCAATTCAAGTTTTTCTGAAATGAGTTCCCGAACTAACTTTGGATTTGCTTTCCCTTTCGATTCTTTCATTACTTGCCCGATAAAAAAGCCAATCAATGCTTTTTTGCCTTCCCGATAGCGTTTTACTTCGTCCGGATTCGACTCAATCACATCTTCAATAATTGGTTCAAGAAATCCTGAATCTGAAACCTGAATCAGGTTCATCTCCTTCGCAAGTTCCATCGGCGAATCGTTGTTCTCTAGCATCTCATTGAAAATAGTCTGCATAGCTGAGGAATTAATTTTGTCATCTTTCTTCAGTTGAATTAACTCGGTCAGCCGTTTCGGTGATATGGAAAATTCGGTGATTGAAATGCTTTTGTCATTCAGCACTCTCAGAACTTCCGTCAGAACCACATTGGCAATCGCTTTCGGATCATCCAAAATATCCAAGGCTTCTTCAAAATAGTCGGCCAGGTACCGTGATTCGGTAAGAATTTCAGCATCATCGTGTTTGAGACCAAGTTCTTTTACAAATCGCTCAAAACGGACATCCGGCAGTTCCGGAAGCTCTTCACGAATCTCATCCAACAGATCTGATGTTACAATGATGGGCGGAAGATCGGGTTCCGGAAAATACCTGTAATCATGGGCTTCCTCTTTGGAGCGCATTTGTCGAGTCTCCAATTTATTTGGATCCCAAAGCAGCGTTTCCTGAACAACTTCTCCACCGGATTCAACCAGGTCGATCTGTCGTTCAATTTCATATGTTAATGCCCGCTCAACATTTCGAAAGGAGTTCATATTTTTCAACTCAGTACGCGTTCCGAATTCTTCCTGGCCTCGGGGACGAATAGAAACGTTAGCATCGCAACGCAAACTCCCCTCTTCCATATTTCCATCACAGACCTCTAAATACTGAACAATCTGTTTGATCTTCTTGAGATATTCATATGCTTCGGCCGGAGTTCGAATGTCAGGTTCGGAAACAATCTCAATAAGTGGCGTACCGGCTCGGTTCAAATCAATCAGAGTATGGTAAGGATCCTGATCGTGGATCGATTTCCCTGCATCCTCCTCCATATGAATTCGGGTAATGCCGATCGTTTTTTCATAATCGTCCAGCTCAATCTGGATCTCTCCATCATAACAGATGGGGGTTTCATACTGAGAAATCTGATAGCCTTTCGGGAGATCGGGATAAAAATAATTTTTCCGAGCAAAGATTGATTTTTCAGCAATCTTACAACTCGTGGCAAGGCCCATTTTGATGATATATCGAACCAGGTTTTCATTCAAAACCGGGAGTGTGCCGGGGTGCCCTAAACAGAGAGGAGTTAC
The DNA here is from genome assembly GCA_964422985.1 of uncultured Rhodohalobacter sp. Lineage (GTDB taxonomy): Bacteria > Bacteroidota > Rhodothermia > Balneolales > Balneolaceae > Rhodohalobacter. Next base: position 4,484 of record CAYRDO010000188.1, read on the forward strand.
TTGAGTATTGGGCGACCCTCCATATTCAGATGATACGGGTGCAAAAGCCTTACTGTTTGTTAAAAGTTGAGCATGAACCTCGAGACCAATTACAGCCTCGTACTTTTCATTCGCAATTGTTGACATTACAAATATTCAGATTTCAAATTCTTAAAACTCAAAGATAATAAACTATATATACAATGTAACAAAGAAAGAAGCCGATCTCTTTTCTCAAGGATTTTAGCCCGATTTTTATCACAATATCATCATTATTTCCTAATCTGTCTTTATTCTAAAAAAGCGCTTTTCTAAATTTTTGAGTAGGATTATTTACTAAATGTTGGAATAATTTTGTTAATTATAGTGAACCCATAATAAAAGGGAATACTGGTATGAAAAAGATAACGCTCCTCATCGTCCAACTAATTCTATTTGTACTGATCTCGCAACCATCCCTCGCTCAGTCCATGCAGGGTTACTATATGCATATTGATTATATAAATGTTGAGAAAGATGATATTCCAACTTTTGAAAATGACATTGAGAATATTTTAAAACCTGTGCAGGAAGCACGGGTTAGTGATGAAGTGATTGCCGAATGGTATATCTATAAAGTTGCGTACCCGGGCACGCAAGATCCAACCTATAATTATGTAGTTGTTTCGCTGAGTGAACAATTGGCCGACTTTGATGACTCAACCGAACAGATATTTAATCGAATGTCTGAAATTACAGATGACCAAATGACGAATAATTTTCAAAATATGCTTATCCCCTATCGGTCTGAACTTTGGCGAATCAATAATAGTGTGTTACCCAGCGATTCATCAAAAGTGAGCAAATATTTTATGATGGATTATATGGATGTTCGCCTCGGCATGGAGTACGCCTATCAAATGATGGAAGATGAAGTTGCCCTTCCCATCCATGAATACAGAATGGAAATTGACCGCATGAATGGATGGGAACTGTTTAGTTTGATCGTTCCGGGAGGAACAGAGTACGGCTACAATTTTGCAACAGGGAATTACTACTCAGACCTTCGTGATTTTGAATACGGTTTCACGGAGGAGATCATTCGCCAAAGCCATCCCGGAACTGATGTGAATGAAATAAATGAAACGTTTTCTAAAACTCGTGACTTGGTTCGCTCAGAGGTTTGGGAACTAATCGATTATGTTCGATAGCATATTTTGAAGACATCCTTTCAAATCCCTCTTTATGAGAATGAAGGGGGATTATTTTATGAACGTCATTTTTTGGGTTCTACTCTCCCCTGTTCCTAACTCCATCCTATACATATAAATACCGCTCGATAAACCCGATGCATCAAAAGAGAGAGTGTGTTCACCGGCATTAAATGATCTGTTATCCGATAGTACGGAAATGGTTCTTCCGGTCATGTCATACACAGTGACAGTGACTTCCGTCGGTTGGTCCAGTTCAAAAGGGATCGTTGTGGCGGGGTTAAATGGATTAGGATAGTTTGGACCTACAACAAACTCTTCCGGCAATTCTTCAAATGTGTCTTCAAAATCTT
>CAYRDO010000188.1:6015-8247 GCA_964422985.1 uncultured Rhodohalobacter sp.
CAGCGAGGCCGGGACAGGCTCTTCTGGGTCTGGTAAAGAATATAGGCCGAAGATTTCAGCCACGGATGCACTAATGATCAGAAAATATTAGTGCATTTGTGGCTTTGATATTTTTAAAAATTATTTGTTTAAATAAAAACGACTCCAAACAGGAGCGTGATCGGACGTAGTTGTTTCAAAATTTTCGATATAACTGATATCCGCTACTTGTTGCGAGCCTTCCAGAAAAATATTCTTCAAAACATTGGTTGCGATGATGTGATCGATAAAGCTTCGATACTCATCAGATAAATACGATGCCTGCCCATCCTCCTCCAGCGGTTTTGTGATTGGCAGATAGGAATCGTCTTCAACAAAGGGAGCATATGGAGAGGGTTCATTGTTGAACGTCGATTCGGTGAGCCCATCATTAAAATCACCCAAAATCATTACACTTGCATTACTCCTTGTTCTGTCTAAATATTTTTTTAGTGATTCAGCTGAATTACTCCGCTGGTTGTATGCATTTTGATCGGCAAACGCTTTTGCGTGTAAGTTGTAGGAAAACACGCGCAACGTTTTTTCCCCGATGGTCAGATCAAATTCAAAAAAGAGAGGAAATCGTCCGCCGGCCCAATCGGCTTCGTTTTGTTGAGCTTCCAATAACCCCGAATCCAGAGAATCAATCACAGAAGTTCTGAACAGATACGCTGTTTTTTGCTGCTGAAAATAGCTTGCGAAGAATCCGTTGAACTCTTCCAAACTGTCTCTGAGGGCAAAGAATCGAGGTTTGTCCACAATTTCCTGGAATGCGTACAGATCCGCATCGATCGTCTCAATAACTTCTATCACATTGTTCAACTGCAAATCTAAATCATTCGGACCATTGGTTTCACTCCCAAACCACTCAATATTCCAGGTGACCACATCAAACGTGCTGTCATTAGAAATTTCCTGGAGTGAAATTCCGGGTTGATCCTGAGCGTGGCCTGAAATGAATGCACCAATTAATAAAAAAATCAGAAGACAACTTTTCTGAATCAGTCGTCTGCAATAGCGTCTTTGAATCATAGTCTTTAACTCGAAAATATATTTTAATCAATCGGTTGCCGAGTCCCACTCGGCTGTCGAATTTGGAAAGTTCGCAGTCGCAGGATTCGGCAGGCGAAAGATATAATCGCAAGCCGACAAAACATCCAGTTTCAACTGCCGCTAAAGTATAAGACAACCATCACAAAAAGGACAAGACAGTTTCTGAATTCTTCTCTTTCTGTTTTGACACGAGCAGGATATATTCAACCCATCAAACCTAGTTAAGAATTTGTAGGCTTTAACCATATATGATAAATGAACCGTCTTTTCTTCCCAATCATGCAGGGTGGATAGAAGTTGTCTGCGGCGGGATGTTCAGCGGAAAAACAGAAGAACTCATTCGAAGGGCCAGACGAGCGCACATTGCCGGGCAAAAAGTTGTCATCGTAAAGCCTGCACTTGATAATCGATACAGTGATTCGGAGGTTGTTTCACATAACGAAACAGCTCTTCCCGGTTTAACGGTCGACACCGCCGATCAAATTATTCTGTTGACTTCATCAGCGAAAGTTGTTTGTATAGACGAAGCACAATTTTTTGATAACCGGATCGTAGACGTAGCAAATACGCTGGCGAATGACGGCAAACGTGTTATCATTGCCGGACTGGATATGGATTATGAGGGACGCCCCTTTGAACCAATGCCTCATCTGCTTGCAATCGCTGAATATGTTACAAAATTGCACGCAATCTGCGCAGAAAGCGGAATGATGGCAAATTTTTCTCAACGTGTTGTTGAAAATGACGATCAGGTTCTTGTTGGCGAAAAGGATTCATATGAACCACGTGCACGGCATTGCTTCCGCCCTCCCGTTGATAAAAAACGGGGCAAAACTCTCCCACCTTTAAACATACCTTCACCAGATAAAGAAAACGAAGAAGACTCCTAATGGATATACTCAGAGGCGCTATCGGAATGGTCGCGATTATTGGAATCGCTGTGGCATTCAGCAATAATCGTAAGGCGATCGATTGGAAACTTGTTGGAACGGGTTTAGGCATTCAATTTGTACTGGCCGTATTTATCTTGAAGGGATCGGTCATGGCGGAGTATTGGTCTCCGCTCGGCTGGCCGAAAGCATTTTTTAGCTGGGTATCGAGCTTTTTTGTGATTGTTCTGGATTTTACGACGGAGGGAGCTGAATTTATTTTTGGTGATCT
>CAYRDO010000189.1:0-8178 GCA_964422985.1 uncultured Rhodohalobacter sp.
GTCGTTGCCTCATCCCTATTTTTCCCAAAAGCCTCCAACGCTCACCGCGTCCGGAGGCTTTTTTTGTTGAGGGAAAGAAATACTAAAGACTTTAATGGTTGTATGTTCGTTCAAACAAAGAGAGGGAATGATAAAATGCGGGAGATTCGTTATATTAAATAGTTTAAGACAACCACCCAAAGTAAAGGAAGAAACCATTGAGTTTAGATATAACCAAAACATTGAATATTAAAAGAGATATAAACTCATTTATTGATCACTATAAGAAAAAGCTAAATGAGCTCTTTAGTGAAAGAAATGATGAAGATGAATTGCTCATGACTCGGGGCCTCCCTCCATATATTTTAAGACAAATTATGGAGTGCAATCCACTTTCCACATTTATACCTGAAGAGTATAACGGGCGTGGCGCAGTAACTAGTGAAGCGCTGTCTATGCTGGAAGCATCTTCCTACCAATCTCTGCCACTTTCTTTAATGATGGGAATTAATGGTGCATTGTTTTTGCAGCCTTTGGCTAATTATGGTTCGGAAGAAGCGAAAACAACAATTTTTAAAGATTTTCTGCGGAAGAAAAATATGGGTGGTTTGATGATCACCGAGCCTGATTTTGGCTCAGATGCTCTGCGTATGCAGACCGGTTTCAAATACCAGGAAAATAGTAAGTCTTACGAAATCGATGGGCTTAAACATTGGGCCGGACTTACGGGTTGGGCTGATTATTGGTTAATCACAGCCAGAGGATACAAAGATAATGGGGAGCTTGGCCGTGATATTGGATTTTTTATTCATGACAGCTCGAATGGCGGCATTGATGTTCAGGAGTATTACAAAAATCTTGGTCTTTACATGTTACCATATGGTAAAAATAAGATTGATATTGAAGTTCCTGAATCCCACCGGCTTGAGCCCAAAACAACGGGTGTGACAATGATGCTGGATATTTTACATCGCAGCAGATTGCAATTCCCCGGAATGAGTACAGGCCATCTAAAGCGAATGATGGACGAAGCGCTAGATCATTGCAAAACCCGAATTGTGGGTGGAATGAGTCTGTTTAATTACGATCAGGTGAAGGAGCGGCTTGCGAAGTTACAATCCTATTTCACCATCAGCTCAGCAATGAGTTATTTTACGAGCACACAAGTACCGTTGGAAAAAAATACAGCCCGAATGGATGTGGCTGCAAATTCCATAAAGAGCGTTGTTACCGATTACATGCACGAGGCATCACAATCACTTTTGCAACTTGTAGGTGCAAAAGGATATAGGTTAGATCATATTGCCGGCCGAGCCATGGTCGATAGTCGTCCATTCCAAATTTTTGAGGGTTCAAACGATATTCTCTATCAGCAAATCTCGGAATCCATTCTCAAGATGATGAGAAAATCAAAAGAAACAAATCTGTACGAATTCTTAAGTGATTATTCTCTGACTGAAAATTCTGCAGAACATTTTAAAGAAACTCTGAATTTTGACGTGGATTTTAAAATGGCTCAGCGGAAACTGGTTCAACTGGGTAGAGCGCTCGGAAGATTGGTTTCTATGGAGATGACCCTTAAGCTGGGAGAAAATGGCTTTAACAGCGATATGATTTCCAACAGCCTTAAAGTTGTGAAATCAGAAATAAACTCTCTCTTCTCAACCTACTCTTTTGCAGAGTCTGCTGCTATTATCGAAGATTATGACGACAGTAGTTCGTGGCTCAAATTTGTAAATTCATAATCATTCATAACAGTGTTACACATTGTTGTACTATCAGGTGCAGGAATAAGTGCCGATAGCGGGTTAGCTACTTTCAGAGATGCCGGTGGACTTTGGGAAGGATATAACATCGAAGAAGTTGCCTCCATCGATGGATGGCACCGCGATAAAGAGAAAGTTTTGGATTTTTATAATATGCGGAGAGAGCAAGTTTTCAAAGCAGATCCTAATCCGGGCCATTACGCAATTGCTGATCTTGAAGAGAGTTTTGACGTTACTGTTGTCACTCAAAATGTAGACAACCTTCACGAACGAGCAGGTTCAACAAATGTTCTTCATCTTCATGGCTTATTGAGTGAAGCAAGGAGCGAAGATGATCCTGAACTGGTCACAGAAATTGGTTCAGATCCCATTCATCTGGGCGACAAAGCATCTGACGGATCTCAACTTCGCCCAAATATTGTTTGGTTTGGTGAACCCGTTCCCATGATTGAAAGAGCAGTGGAAGCAGTGGTAGAGGCTGATATTTTTATCGTTGTAGGAACATCTTTGGCAGTATATCCCGCAGCAGGACTTGTGAACTACGCTCCAGACGATATTTCAAAATATTTAGTAGATCCATCAGAAACAGAAATGAGAATAACATCAGAATGGGAGCATATTCAAGAAAAAGCTGCAATTGGGCTACCGTCATTAGCAAAAAAATTATCAAACAAAGAATAAATGACTGATCACAAAGCAACTGAGAAGGAAAAAGAAGCACTCGAAAAATACTTGCTCCAATTTTTAAATCTGGAGAAACATTTTCCGTTACTACCGGGAATTAAAAATGAGAAATCTATTGCCGGATTGATGGGAATTAGTGTTGAGGAACTACAAAATCTACGATCTATTTTTGCAGAGAATGCAAAAGAATCTGCTCTTGAACTTTTGAAAGAAGAAGATGTCCTTGAATGGGTTGATCAACTGCCATTTGAAAAGGATGATACAATTGTAGCTTTTGGAGATTCTTCTACCGATGATCTCCAGGGATGGTTTGAGATTTTTAAACACGTTCTGGATATAACAATCGAGGGTGCCGATTTTACATTTGTGAATGCAGGTCTCTCTTATAATACTACTTCCGAAGCTCTTCGCAGAATGAACCGTGATGTACTCTCGCATGAACCTGATTGGGTGATTGTGAATTTGGGTACGTTTGATACCATTCGACCTTCTTACTTCCAGAACAGGACGCTTATTCCGCTTTCTGAATCGTGGGAAAATCTTTCAACCATTGAAGATGCGATTGGAACTGTAACAGAGAATCCGCCCATCTGGATTACCCCCACACCGATTATTCCGGGTCTTTTGGATGAAATGGAACTGTTTGATTTTGATATTAACGATCAGGACCTGGCATCTGTGCGAGAAGTTATTACTGGCAAAAAGGGTTACATTGTAGATCCACTTGGACACCGTATGGGAAATCCTCCTGAAGCGTGGTACTTCTTGAGTGATGGGATCAATCCTTCTCTCTCCGGTCACACTAATACCGTGAAAGAGCTTCTGAAAAGCCTTGCAACGGCAAAAGTAAGAGAATAAACTCAGAAGGAAGTTTTTACAGAAAAGAGTTGTAAAGCAGGGGTTGTTTTTACACTCAGGGCATTTTGGGATGCATCCACAAATTGAAAGAGGTCCGGCTCAATCAAAGAAAAAGTTGTATTTTTTCCACCAACCTGGAAAAGTGAAGACTGGTTTGTGAGACGGTTGGATACAAAGTCTTCATTTCGTTCGGCAAGGAGAAAACTATCGACAAGTCCTACTCCGAATCCGGCCCACGCCCCCACACTTGCTCCATATTGAATTCCGTCAAGAATTGGCTCATTTGCAATAAGCACAACAGCTGATCCAAGAGCGGCTCCAACGCCGGCTCCATAAACCGTATCCAAAAGAATAAGGATGGATGAGTTTGTTCCGTCATTAAATAAGCCTGAAATATAAAATTGCTGTCCCTTGGGGAGGGTTGAAACATCGTAAATAGCCATCCCTGTTCCGGCGATAATTCCCGCCCCCAACCCAATCCGGAGGGGTTTAAAATCATTATCATCCTGGAGCCCCATAGTGGCTGTACCTAGAATGGTTCCGGTAAGCGCGCCGTTTACCATGTTCTCTCCAATCAAGCGGGCTGATTGAGCTTTCAAGGCAGAAAAGGAACCAATGGATAAAACAATCGTAAGAACTGTGGGTAATAGATATTTTTTCATGCTAAACTTTCTTTGAAGTTATTCTGGATTATTCAAAGCAACAGGTAAAATTTTTCCGTTCATAAATGTGCCTGCTTTTAAAGTAAAATCGCCCACATATCTTGCCATTTCTGTTGGGTTTACGGGAGCTTCAATACCTGGAAACGCAGTTTCTAACATCTCCGTTTGAACGGCTCCCAAGCACAGACAATTTGCTTTGATATTGTAATCAGCGAGCTCAAGAGCAAGACATTCCGTTAAAATGGCAAGTGCACCTTTAGCCGTACTGTAAGCACTTAAACCTGGAAATTTTGCACTACCTTGAAAACCGCCCATGCTGCCTATATTTACAATATGCGAATCTTGACTAAACAGAGATATTAATGACTTCGTTAACCGGATCGGGGCCATTAAATTTACAGATAGCTGCCGCTCCCAATCTTCATCAGTTTGTTCTAAAAAAGGTTTATTTATCAGCAATCCTGCATTATGAATAAACCCGTCAATAGAAAGTTGATGATCTTCAAGGTGCTCCCGAATTTCATCAGCAGCACCCCCTTGAGTAATATCAAGTGGTAAGGGGAAAATTTGTTCCGGAGCATACGCTCGGAGTTGGTTGAGTTTATCCTCTGTTCGAGAGATAGCTGTTATGCTGCAATTCTGATTTGCCAGATATTTCGCCGTTTCATAACCAATACCACGGCTCGCACCAGTGATTAAAATGTGTTTAGACATAATGAAGTGTTTATTCGAGGAATAGCTTTTTAAAGATAGAAGAACAAAATAGCGCAGAAATTATTTAAATGTGAAATAATGCTTGAAAGCGCTTCCATAAACTCCGATTTTACAGGTTATATATTGGCTGTGTTTTAAAATTTACTTGAGATGAAATCCATCCGATCTGTCGAATAAAGGATTCAGATTATGAATATTGAAGATTTGCTACCCAAAAATATACAATCCCTTCAGCCATACGCAGCGGGAAGTACAATTTCTGAGGTCCAAAAAAAATATCAACCTGAGCAAATTTCAAAACTTGCCTCAAATGAGAACAGGCTTGGTTGCAGTCCAAAGGTATTTGATGCGATTCAACATGCTTTCAAGGAGATCCAGGATTATCCTGATCCGCTAGCAACTAATTTGAGAAAAAAGCTTGCGGAGAAACATCAGGTTTCAGAATCAGAAATTCTTTTGGGTGCGGGGTCAGAAAGTATCATTGCCATGCTTTGCAGGACTTTTTTTAGGGATGATGAGAACGCCATTACTGCAGATGCCACTTTTGTTGGATTTTTTGTTCAAAGTGGTGTCAGGGGAGTGGAGGTAAAAAAAGTTTCTCTTACCACTAATTATAGATTTGACGTGGATGGAATCCTGGAGGCGATTGATTCAAAAACCAAAATGGTTTATATCGCTAATCCTAATAATCCTACCGGCACTTATATCACAAAAAAAGAGTACAGAAAGTTGATTCAAGAAGTGCCCCGGAATATTATTTTGGTGATGGACGAAGCCTATCATGAATATGCTCAATCAGTAGCCAATTATCCTGATTCCCTTTATTCCAGGCAGGAAAACGTGATAACATTACGAACATTTTCTAAAGCCTATGGGCTGGCCGGAATGAGAGTTGGATATGCAGTTGCGAACGAAGATTTGATTGAACAGATGATAAAATCAAAACTAACATTCGAACCGACAACCTTGGGTCAGGCCGCTGCAATTGCCGCTTTGGATGATCAAACTTTTGTTGAAAAAAGTGTAAGAATGGTCGTTGAAGAACAGGAAAAATTATATGATTTTTTTGACGAATACGAAGTTCAATTTGTACCGTCAATAGCAAACTCTGTGATGATGATTTTAGAAGATGTAGATGAGGCAAAATCATTCACGAAAAATATGATGAAACAGGGAGTGATTCTGCGCAGGACCAAGGCATTCGGTTTGCCAAATTGCATCCGCATTACCATTGGGACAGAGCAGGAAATGAATCATTTTAAAGAGAGTTATCTGAATGTTTTTCAAGCATCGGAATTGAAATAATTGAACAGTTTAATGAGTACTAAAACCCTTAAAGAGAAAACGGATATCGCTTTGAAAGAACTAACCAGGCTCTTCTTACTTTCCCGGGCTATTGACGATATAGAAGAGAATGAGCTGGTTCCGGATAAAAAAGTTATCTACCAATTTTCAGCTCGCGGACACGAGTTAGCTCAAATTCTGCTTGGAATGCATCTCACGAACCCTAAAGATGTGGTGAGTGCCTATTATCGGTCGCGTCCGCTGCTGTTGACTCTCGGCCTCTCTCCGGAGGATGCAATCGCTTCGGATATGGCAAAATCGGGTGGCTACAGTGAGGGCAGGGATATCGGCGTGGTTTGTAATATGCCGAATAAAAACGGGCCTTTGGTTCTACCTTTGGCCGGTGATGTGGGATCACAATACACTCCCGGTGCCGGAGCTGCCCAAGCAATTCAACTTCTTTCAGCATTAGGAAAAGAGGAGTATAACCAAGCGATTTCAGTGATTTGCGGGGGAGATGGATCTGTGGCTACAAACGGTTTTTGGTCGTCTCTGACAATAGCCACTACCCTGAATCTTCCGGTTCTGTTTTTTATTGAGGATAATGGGTATGGAATTTCGGTTGAAGGGAGTTATCAAACACCGGGCGGAAACATAGCCAATAACCTCTATTCCTTTAAAAACCTGAAAATATATAAAGGAGATGGAACCAATCCGGATGAAGCTTCAGAGATCATTCAGGAATCCATAGAGTCTGTCCGAAATCACGAAGGTCCGGCTCTTTTGAGATTAAAAGTTACCCGGCTCAATGGGCATTCGTATCAGGATAATCAGGCTTACAAAGATGAAGAACTCCTCAAAAAAGAACAGGAGAACGATCCGCTGAAAAAGGTGAAAGATTTTCTGGTTCCGGATTTTATTGCAGAAGAGGATTGGGATGAATTGGAAAAGGAGACGAAAGAAGAGGTAAAAAAAGCGGCTGAATCAGCCTGGAATCGTCCCTCACCATCAGGTGATCATCTGGAAAATGCATTGTATCATGATGGAATGGAAGTTCAACAGGTTGGTGGATTAATGAGCAATGGTTTTGAATTTCCGAGAACCACGAATGAACCTCAGCCCGGAAAGCAAAGAATAAACATGGTGGAGGCCATTCGTCGGACGCTGGAGCATGAGTTAGAGATCAATGAAAAAGTACTTGTTTTCGGGGAAGATGTTGGAAAAAAAGGCGGTGTTCATGCCGTGACATCCGGGCTGCAGACAAAATTCGGAGCCCATCGGGTTTTTGATACAAGTTTATCTGAGGAAGGGATTATCGGCCGGTCGGTAGGATTGGCTTATTCAGGATTTCTTCCGGTTGCTGAAATTCAATTTCGAAAGTATGCCGATCCCGCTACAGAACAACTCAAGAACGCCGGAACCATTCGCTGGCGAACGGCCAATAGATTTGCAGCGCCGATGGTAGTCAGGATGCCGGGCGGATTTGCAAAATGTGGAGATCCATGGCATAGTGAATCAAACGAGAGTTTCTTTGCCAAAATGATTGGTTGGCAACTTGTGATGCCATCTAATGCGCAAGATGCAACCGGACTTCTGCGATCGGCAATGAGAGATAATAATCCAACTATCTTTTTTGAACATCGCAATCTACTGGATTCAAGATATGCAAGAACCCCATATCCCGGAGATGATTTTATCGTACCGATTGGGAGGGCAAACAAGCTGAAAGTGGGATCTGATCTAACCCTTATAACCTGGGGCGCAATGTGTGAACGCTGTGAAGAAGCAGCGTATCAAATAGATGGATCTGTAGAAATTATTGATTTGCGAACCATTTTCCCTTGGGATAAAGAGATGGTATTTGAATCAGTAAAGAAAACGAATCGATGCCTGATTGTTCATGAAGATAATCGGACGGGAGGATTTGGAGCAGAAATCAGCGCAAGTATTTCAGATGAACTCTTCAAATATTTAGATGCTCCTGTCCAGCGTCTCGCATTTCCAGATATTCCGGTTCCTTATAACGTTAAGTTGATGAACTCTGTGATGCCCGATAAAGAGAAGATCTCAGAGAAAATTCAGGAGTTGATTAGATTTTAAAAGTGAAAAGTGAAAAGTGAAAAGTGAAAAGTGAAAAGCGAGACGAAATTTCTCTTCGAAGGGGCACAGAGGCATGGCTTAATGAAGAAAGGTTTTTTCTGGGAATGTCTTCTTATCCACACAGCAGAAAC
>CAYRDO010000190.1:0-8157 GCA_964422985.1 uncultured Rhodohalobacter sp.
CCACTTCGTGATCTCCGTGAATCATGTTGATTACTCCATCCGGCAGATCAAGTTTATCGATGAGTTTGAAAATGATGTCCATCGTATTAGGCACACGTTCTGATGGTTTTATCACACATGTATTTCCCGAAGCGATGGCATAAGGCATAAACCAGAAGGGAATCATTGCCGGAAAATTGAACGGACAGATAATGGCTGCCACGCCGATTGGCTGACGAATCATAGTTTCGTCAATTCCGCTGGCGATGTCTTCATTATTATATCCCTGCATAAGGGCAGGGGCACCGCAAGCTACTTCTACATTTTCGATAGCTCTTCTGAGTTCACCTCTGGATTCATGAATTGATTTTCCACTTTCATTTGTGATTGTTCTGGCAATCTCCTCCAAATTTTCTTCCAGGAGCTCCTTCAGTTTAAAAAGATATTGGATTCTTGATGTGACAGGCGTTCGTCTCCACTCGTGAAAGGCTTTGGATGCGGTTTGAACAGTTTCGTCTAGATCTTCTGATGAAGATAAGGGTACCTGGGAAATGGCTTCGGATGTGGCCGGATTCAGAACTTCCAGCCAATTGTCAGTTTTTGAATCAACCCAAGCTCCATTTCTGTAATTGCTGAGTTTCGAGATATTTGCAGGCATATGGTGGAAAAGATTAGGCTCGTTTTTTGATAGTTGCTTACCAATAGAGACTCAAATATTTGAAAACGTTTTCATAAAAACAAGTAAAAAATCATCCTGAAATTTCTCTATATTATTGTTAAATGACTAACAAACGTTATAGCAGTGCCATCAACCGTTTAGAGAAGAACTAAATCAGAACTTATGTATCGAAAACGTTTACATTTAAACTCTTCATTCAATTTCATTCTATGTCAACCTTAAAAGAGGTAGCTGAGAAAGCGGGCGTATCCATCACAACTGTATCCCGCGTTATTAATGGATCTGCAAAGGTAAACGGAGAAACAAGAGAACGTGTACAAAAAGCGATGACCAAACTCGATTATCAACCCAATCGGGTAGCGCAACGTTTGCGGGCTTCCAGTGGCCGATCCAAACTTTTAGGACTCATCATTCCAGATATTCAAAATCAGTTTTATTCAAACATAGTACGCGGTATCGAAGATGTTACATATGGAAATGATTATGCTGTAATCCTTTGTAATTCGGATGAAAACCCCAATAAGGAGCGATTTTATCTAGAGGTTTTAAAATCAGAATCTGTAGATGGAATTATCTTGCCGCCCATTCATCAATTTGGCGAGGAGATAGAGAATTTTATTGATCTTGGGATTCCAATCGTTTGTGTTGACAGAAAATTGATGCGAAAAAAAGTGGATACCGTCGTGATTGGAAACGAAAAGGGCGGGTATGACGCTGTTAATCATCTGATTGAATTGGGACACAAGAAAATTGCAATTCTTACAAGTTCACTCCAGTTTTCATCGTTTGATGAACGGCAAAAAGGGTATGAACGAGCCCTAAAAGAAAATGGAATTGAGATTGACAAACGGCTTATCAAGGAAGGAGATCCGCGAAGTTCAGAAACGGCTAGGGGACTTACGGATGAGCTATTGGAATTAGACACTCCTCCCACAGCTATTTTTGCAACGAATAACCTGATGACCCTTGGTGTTTTAGAAGCGTTAAACAAACATAATCTTAAAATACCGGATGATATTTCAATCATTGGATTTGATGATCTTCCCTGGGCGAAAGCCATCTCTCCGCCATTAACTGCAGTTAAACAGCCCGCCTATGAAATGGGGCAAAAAGCTGCCGAACTATTCTTTAAGAGAGTGGAAAATCCTAAGCGTGAGCCTGAACTGATAGTAATGGATCCAAAGCTTGTAATAAGAGAATCAACAGCGAGTTTGGTTGAGGTGTAAAGACTTTCAGAAATAAAAGGGGCACATGGTTCCATCCACATACCCCTTACACACAATTACATTTCGAGATTTTATTCTAACGTTACAGTCGGCCAGAGATATGTTGTTGCCTGTTGGGCTCCAACTACAGATCCCCAACCAATTCTGCTTTTCCCATAATCAGCTCCGATTTCCGGATTTTCAGCATCGGCATCATAAACCAAAACATTGAATCTAATATCATTCTGTGAGGAGGGTTGATGCGGCATATCGTCCCATGGAATTTCTAATTCAATGATATATCCATCATCTGTTTTACTTGAGGCTACTTTAGTTCCCGGTGAAACATCGGCCATAGCTCCTGAATTTGCATCTCCATATCTGGCGGGATTCGGTTCAAATCCTTCTGTGGAGCAGGGAAAAATACTGACCCTGAACGTAGTTGATACATCTGTACTTTCTCCGGAAGGATCTATTGTTAACTCGATTGAATCTCCATACCAATGGTTCCGAATTCGATCCGGCGGCATATGGCACAGCACATCATTATCCCGAACTTCAACTCCCACATAGAGATTTTCGTCGTCGTAAGAGAGATGAAAATTTGAACTGGCATCGTCATCTCCATTGGCTTCGCCCGACCATGTATCCTGATGATTGATTGTCCCGGAACTATAATCTGTCATATCACTTAAATCACCGTCTATTGTCGGCTGATTATCCGCACGAGATACATCGAATGTTGGCAATGCATATATATCAATTGATTCTGAGTCTACATACGATCCGGTTCTTGCAATCACGGTCCCCTCTAAGGTGGTAGAGTGTTCATTTGATGGAAGAGCAGAATCCGTTGCCCGAACTGTTATCTCAAGCTCTTGTGTTTCTCCGGGTTCAACTGAAAATGAGAGATCTCCATCGAAAGTGATTCCATCGGGAAGGTCGAAATCAATTTCCCCAGAGAGTTCTTCATCTCCACTATTGGAAACCTGTACAATTACTTCGTTATCTCTGTTGAGTGTCAGCGGAAGCCGGGTAGGCAAATTTGGTGTTAGCCATTCCGTATCGGTCTCTTCCGAAAACTCGCGATAGTACCCGATATCAAAAAGTGGTTTTACATTAACTTGTATCGGGGGAGAGGGCTCTATCCAGGTATAATTCACTCCACTGATGGTATTGCCATCGACAGTAGCCGTATATTTCAGCCAAATTTGTTGCTGTTCATTTACGTTTAGGTCGTCATTTGGGGATAAATCAAAAGAGTGAGTGGCTCTTTCACCGGTTTCCAGATCGTCGATTGGTATTATCCAGTTTACTGCCTCCCAGCCATCAGGAAGAATTAATTCTAAAGATACGTCCTCAAAAAGAAGATCTGTTCCGTTTTCGATTTCGGTATTAACTGTTAGTGAATTTTCGGATGATACTTTGTAGGAATCGGTATCAACTTTTAACAGAACACCGGGAGGGGAGGAGCCAGCCGGGATATGAGTACCTTCCAGGAAATGTGTTTCGGGATTTCCAACGGGTACATATGATTTTACGAGTAACCGTTCCTCGGGCCCTGATCGTTGTGCGGGAACGGTATTCCAGCGATCCCAGCCTTGAGTTCTGAAATTTCTGAGGGCAATGGATTTTAGGTTTGCATATGTCATTCCCGCCGATCGTGAAAATTCATCCATCGGAACTTCTATACTCGAACGGTCTCCGGGAGCTGAAATATAAATTTTTAACGGCTGCCACGGTTCCAGGTATTCATCTTCAATGAGCGAAGGGCAGGTGTTAGGGTCTGCTGAGAGGTTAAATGCACGAATGGCTGATCGAGCCGCAAGCTGATGATGGCCATGCGTTCCCGGTCCCGGCCACATGGTTACCAAAACTTCCGGTCTGGTTAGGCGAACTACACGAATTAATCTGCAAAGATAATCGGGATCTTGTTCACTCCATTTTTTATCCGTCAGGGCTGCGGATTGTGTAAAGTAAAAATCCTGAAATCCCAGGTAGTAAAAACGATCTACGCCGGCAAATGATAACGATTTACGTAGCTCTTCGTAACGAATCAATCCAAGCGATTGACCAACTTCAGGTCCGATTGCATTTCCGCCACCTTGTCCCAAGGTAAAATTTGCGATTGTTCCGCGATATCCCTCATCCAGATTATATCGGGCCATGGTACCGGTAAAGCCGCCTTCGTCATCAGGGTGGGCGCTGACATATAAAAAGTCAATATCCATCAATTCGCGGCTGCTTTGAGCCGTTAGGATTGATTGGGCAAATAGAAAAATGATACATGTTAACAGCAGATGACGCACGGCTACCCCCTGGTTCGAGTTACGGTTGGCAAAATCATTCTAGTGAGAACGATAAGGCATTGTTTTAATCAGTATATGAAAACGTTACCATATTCAAAAGAAAGGTTTGCAAAAAAGTATTAAATACCCATGAACTTTAGATCTACTTTTTGAAAGCCAGGAAATGGATGTATAGTTTAGAGCGGTTTAGAAGAAGGCGTAGAACGAAAGGCTTTTTTTAGTTTTAGGTTTATTAAATAAATAACTGACTTGTGATTACAGTAAAACCATATGGGGGATTGGGGAACCGAATTCGGGTACTTTATTCAGTTCTTGGTACAAGTCAAAAATGGGACCATCAGATTAAAATAATCTGGGATTGCCACCAAGAATTGAATTGTCCGTTTGAAGAACTTTTCCTCATTCCGGAGAATTGCCGGGTACGGAATATTAAGCAAGGGTTAATCAGAAAATTATACAGGTACACTTTTGATAAACTGCACCTGTCAAAGTTACGGTCGTACAGATATGATTTGGTTTTATCAGACAAGGAAATTTCCAACATCAGAAAGAAAGCAGTAGATCCCGGTCCACTTTTTGAGCATTCCAATATCTATATTGAAAGCTGTCTTGATTTTTACAGAGGCCCGGAAATAACCGACTTTTTAACAATTAACCCGGCTATTAAACGAGAGGCGCAGAAAACCTATGATACTTTTGGGACGAAGGTCTATGGAATTCACGTTAGACAAACTGACAACATTATGTCTAAAAAATACAGCTCACCTTCTGCATTTCAACGATTAATCAGAAAAAGACTAAGGGAGGAAAGTGATGCTCAATTTTTCCTGGCAACTGATTCTATGGAAGTAGAGGAGAGGTTTATGAGTGAATTTGGTAAAAGCATGATAGTCAGACAGAATAAAGAGTTGGATCGAAATTCTGAACAGGGAGTGAAAGATGCACTGATTGAGATGATTTGCTTATCAAAGACTAAGAAAATCTATGGCAGTTACTATAGTTCATTTACTTCGGTATCAGCCATGCTATCCGGTGTCGGATATGAAAATGTGATAGCCCAAAATGCAGAAATCACTTTCGGAAAAAACTAAAAATGTTATTTAAGGTTTTCCCCAGTTAAACCTCGTATTCAATCCGTTCTTCTTTAAACGTAAACATATAGAGAATGAATACAAGTATGGAGAAGCCTGCAGGAATCATCCAAACCATCTCCCATTCAATCATATCTCCAACTGTGTAATAGTCTGATATAAGGCCGGCCGCCCAATATCCAATTAACATTCCTACGCCATAGGTAGCTAACGTAATTAGGCCCTGAGCTGAGCTCTGGAATTTTTCATCGGCTTTGGAATCGGTATAAATTTGTCCTGCAACAAAGAAGAAATCATAGCACAGTCCGTGAAGTGCAATTCCTAAAATGAACATGAACAAGAGCTCACCGGAGTTCCCATAGGCGAAAAGTACATATCGCAATGCCCATGAAAACATTCCAAGCAGAAGGGTTTTCTTGATGCCGTAGCGTGTTAAAAACACGGGAATCAAAAGCATAAAAAGAGCTTCTGATAATTGACCTAAAGTCATAATTCCGGTTGCGTTTTCTACACCTTCAGCCACCAGGAACGGGTTTGCATGTTGGTAATAGAAGGCGAGGGGAATACAGATCAAGATAGACGCAATAAAGAACACCAAAAAGTTTCGGTCCTTCAACATCAACAATGCATCCAATCCCAGGATCTCTTTTATTGAAACATCTTTGCTGCTTGAAAATTTCGGGGGAGTTTTAGGAAGTGTAAAACTGTAAATGCCTAAAATGGCTGAAGCCACGGATGCCAGGAGGAATGTATATTTTAAAAATCCATCGCTAATAGCCTGCGAAGAATCCCATGAAAAAACATAGCTGATTACCAAGCCGGAAATAATCCAACCGATTGTACCCCAAACCCGAACTTTTGAGAACTCTTCTGAGGGGTTTTTCATTTGCCGGAATGAAATGGAATTGACCAGCGCAAGGGTTGGCATGTATAAAATCATATAAAGTAGCAGGTAGAAGTAGAAGTTAGCGAAAGACTCTTCATAAGCTAACATATACATCAAAACGGCGCCGACGATATGAATCAGCCCCAGAATTCGTTCTGCATTCAAATACCGGTCGGCAATCAGTCCGATAATAAAGGGGGCTATGATAGCTCCCCAGGATTGAGTGGAAAAGGCAAATCCAATTTGTGTACCTGAAGCGTCTAAGTTATTTCCAAGAAATGTTCCGAGTGTGACAAACCACGCTCCCCAAATAAAAAAGTTCAGGAACATCATGACACTCAATCGGGTTTTGACAAACTTAATCATGGGGGGATTCATTTAAATTAAAAGCCTCAGTTTATATGCTCGCAGAATATTCATTTTATGTTAGATAAGTGCAAGTAAAAGGATGATAAACGTTTGCAGATTTTTGAAAACTTCGTTATTTCTAAACAGCATAAAACCAACTAAAGTTATATATCATAACAATGAGCAAAAAATTAAAATATGGAATGGTAGGTGGCAGTCTCGATGCCTTCATCGGAGAGGTTCACAGAAAGGCCGCCGCACTGGATAGTAAATTTTCATTAGTTGCAGGGGCGTTTAGCAGCAGTCCCGAAAAATCTAAAAAAACAGGTGAAGCGTTAGGGCTGGATCCAAACAGGGTTTATGGTTCATATAAAGAGATGATTGAAAAGGAGAGTGAGCTTCCTGAGGATGAGCGAATTGATGTGGTTTGTATTGTAACCCCAAATCACGTTCATTTTGATCCGGCTAAACTTGCGCTTGAACATGGCTTTCATGTGATCATCGATAAACCGATCACTTTTAACATTCAACAAGCCAAAGATTTAAAAAAGATTGTTGATGATACCGGATTGGTACTCGCACTTACTCACACGTATACCGGATACCCGATGGTGAAAGAAGCCAAGCACTATGTAAGTGAAGGCAAACTTGGGGATATCCGACAGATTTATGTTGAATACCCACAAGGATGGCTTGCAACACCTTTAGAACAGGATGGAGATAAGCAAGCATCCTGGCGAACAGATCCAGAACGATCCGGAGCCGGCGGAGCAATTGGCGATATTGGTACACATGCCGCAAATCTCGCGGAATATGTAACGGGATTGAACATCACACATATTTGTGCGGACATCAATACGAAAGTTCCGGGGCGACAACTCGACGATAACGCATCCGCACTTCTGAAGTTTGAAGATGGAGCTACCGGAGTACTCATGGTAAGCCAAATTGCCGCCGGTGAAGAGAATGACATTAAGCTCCGCGTTTATGGGGAAAATGCAGGAATAGAGTGGAAGCAGACAGATCAAAATACTTTATTGTTTAAGCCACTGAATGGTCCACACCAAATTATTCGTACCGGTACGGGATATGTGTCTGAGCACACTCAAAAAAATACCCGTACACCAGCCGGTCATCCGGAAGGATATCTGGAAGCGTTCGCGAATATTTATGTAGCATTCCATGAAGCCGTAACCGACCACAAAAATGGAGAATACAAATCAGCTAGTGATTATGATTTTCCTGATGTTGTGGAAGGCATTCGCGGAATGGCTTTCGTTGATACAATGATTGAATCAAGCAAATCTGAATCTAAATGGACACCCATTAAATTATGAAAACTGTAAAAGGACCCGCCATATTTCTGGCACAATTCGTAGGAGATGAAGAACCGTTTAACGATCTGGAGTCTATTTGCAAATGGGCTGCTGATCTTGGGTACAAAGGTGTACAAATCCCAACCTGGGAACCCGGACTGATTAACGTTAAGAAACTTGCCGAAAGCAAAACTTTTGCTGATGAGTACAAAGGCAAAATTGAAGAAACCGGTGTTGTGATTACCGAACTGGCTTCTCATTTGATTGGCCAACTCGTAGCTGTTCACCCAGCTTACGATACGATGTTTGATGCATTCGCACCGGAAGAACTTCACGGTAAACCT
>CAYRDO010000191.1:0-1157 GCA_964422985.1 uncultured Rhodohalobacter sp.
TATGGAATCCTAAAAAGGTTTATCCTGAATTTTCTGTTGCTCCTAATGAAGATTATACAAAAGTCGATATTGCTTTATTTCTTAATCAATTTGCTCCCCCATCAGTATTTATTGAAATAAAAACCGTGGGCAAAGTAGATACTGATTTAAAACGTATTGAGCGACAGCTGAGGGATTACAACAGAAATAATACTGCTACTTTTACAATTTTAACTGATGGTAGAAGATGGAGATTTTATTATTCCCAAACTGGTGGTGAATTTTCAAGAAAATGCTTCAAAGCAATTGATTTACTAAAAGGAGATTTAGAAGAAATAGAAGATTCGTTTTTAACATTTCTTTCTAGAGAAGAAATTGAATCTGACAGAGCAAAAGATGAAGCTCAAAGTTATCTTCAATTAAATCAAAAACAACGAGCTCTTGAAGACGCTTTTCCCAAAGCCAAGAAAATGACAATGGAAGCCCCATTTCCTAGTCTTCCAGAAGCAATAGTTAAAATTGTCAATTCAGCAGGATTTTACATTTCAAAAGAAGAAGCAGCTAAATTTATTGAAAAGAACATTGTCGAGAAAAGTGACACATCAACCAAAATTAATAAACCTGCTTCTTCAAAAAGATCAGTGTCAAATACTCAAGATTCAACTAAGTCAGACAACAATACCTTTCCACCTCCAAACAACACTGAATGTCGATTTAAATATAAGGGTGATGAATTTTTAGGAGTTATAAGGAATGGAAAACTTTTTGTTAAGGGATATGGAGAATTCACCTCTTTCTCTTCAGCATCAAAAGAAATCACTCAAACAAGTAGAAATGGTTGGCTAGATTGGGAGTTATCTTTGCCAAGTCGTAATGATTGGATCTTAGCAGACAATTGGAGGTAAAAATTGGCACACTAACCCACACATTAAGCGGACATGCCTAGCCAGGACTTGCCAACTTCTGGCTTTTTTAGCTTTCCGTTCAGTATTTAATAAATGAACATTCATTCGCGTGCAGCTAGTGCGTAATGTCAGTTTAGAAATAATTGCCTAAAACTCAGTTTTTCACTCCCCAAGCAGAGAAAAAGCGATAAAGGCATCACTTTCACTGTTTCCTGCGCGGGTGCCGCCGGTTGCTGCTATGATTACATACTGTTTGCCGTCAATTTCATAGGT
>CAYRDO010000191.1:1167-8071 GCA_964422985.1 uncultured Rhodohalobacter sp.
TGGATGGCACGGCATACCCGACAGCCGGAAGTTGATATTCCCAGAGAATCTCTCCGGTCTGTTTGTCAAAAGCTCTGAACTTTTCATCTGCGGTAGCACCGATAAACACTAATCCACCGGCCGTAACAATGGAGCCTCCCATATTTGGAGTGCCTGTAACCGGGATTCCGCGCTCTGTGAGTTCTGAATATTCACCCAGGGGTACTTTCCAAACCAATTCACCTGTATTCAGGTTTATGGCATTCAGCGTTCCCCATGGTGGTTTCGTAGCAGGGTATCCCTCCTCGTCCAGAAATGAGCGGTATGCAAAGTCCACGGTATAGGTAAACGTTGAGTCATTTTGTGCAAACTCTTGATCCGGAAATTGAGCTGGTCCCCCCTCATTGATTTGAAACAGATAATCAATGATCGCTTCCTTTTCTTCGTCAGACAGATATGGGAACGAGGGCATTTTTCCGCCCTGACCGGTCTCCATAATTTCTATAATTTGTGATCTTGATAAACGCTCTTGCAGATCAACCATGGATGGAAACTGAGTGGGTTCAGGTCCGCCCGGTACGCTGTGGCAACTCGCGCAATTCGTGCGATAAATGGTTTGCCCTTTCGCGAAAACGTTATCCTCCGTAATCATTGGCTCACCCACTTTTGCCAGACGAAATGTATTGCCGTATTCATTCGCATTTACATAAAGCATCCCCGTCTCGGGATCGAAAGAAGCACCTCCCCACAAACCTCCCCCTCGGGTTCCGGGAAAAAACAGGGTTTCCTGTTCATTTACAGGAGTAAATAACCCTTTGTAATTGAATTCTCTGAACCGCTGTAAAGCGTATTCACGTGCTTCCGGTGAAATATTCGTCAGATCATCTTCGCTAATATGCTGACGAACAAAGGGTTCCGGTTTAACAGGATATGGTTGCGTTGGCCAGGATTCTTCGCCCTCGATTTCGGATTGCGGAACCGAGCGTTCTTCAACGGGGAACACGGGCTCACCGGTTTCACGATCCAGTACAAATACAAATCCATGTTTTGTGATCTGAGCCAGTGCATCGATCTCCCTCCCATTTTGATTGATAGTAACAAGGTTTGGAGGGGCCGGCAGATCATAATCCCATAAATCATGATGAACAACCTGGTAATCCCAGATTCGTTCTCCGGTATTTGCATCCAGGGCAAGAATTGAATTGGCAAAGGAGTGCTTCCCGGGGCCGCGTGTTCCGGGAGTATAAAAATCGGGAGCTGATGATCCGGTAGGTACGTACACGATCTCTCGTTCAACATCCAGGCTCATCCCGGACCAGTTATTGGCTGCACCTGCTACCTGCCATGCCTGTTCTCCCCATGTTTCAAATCCCTCCTCTCCCGGATGCGGAATGGTGTGAAACATCCATTCGATCTCACCGGTTTTGATATTGAATGCACGAATATGACCCGGCGACGCATTAAATCCTTCACCTACGGATGAGCCCAGGATGAGAAGATTTTCAAAAACAGTTCCCGGAGAGGTTGCACCTACAGAAAGCAGGGCCGGACCTCTGCCCAATCCCTCCCTTAAATCCACAGATCCATTCTGACCAAAATCAAGGATCGGGGAGCCTGTATCCGCATCCAGTGCATAGAGAGTTGTGCCAGCTGTAAATAAAATGCGTCTGTCATCATTCTCCTCCCAATAGGTAACGCCCCGGTTTACCGATACCGGATTTTTACCTTCAAACGGATCAAAAATCCACAGTGGTTCACCGGTTTTCGCATTCAGTGCGGCGACTTTAATACCGGGAGTCGTGAGATAGACCACACCATCCACAATAATAGGATTTGATTGACTGCCAGCCGGTCGCTTATCTCCTGAGTTGTAGATCCAGGCCACTTCGAGTTTGTCTACATTCTGCCGATTGATCTGATCCAGTTGTGAATAACTGCTGCTTGTGGGATCACCCTTATAAACATTCCAGTGGACATATCGATCGTCATTGGATTGACAGGCCATTGCCAAAAACAATAGTAGAATTGAAGTAACACCGAATGAAATTTTATTTAAGATCAATCTGCCGGAGATGATTAAGAGGTTTTGATTCATGTTAAAGTAGTATTTAATGCATAAAAAGATCTAAACTAAACATAGTTTTATAAGTGTTGTACCACCGGAGTGAAAAGGTCAACACTATCTCATCACTAAAAAGTTAACAATTGAAACATTCTATTATCTTTTCATTAACTCATATTGATTGATTATTTATATCGTTATACTAATTAAAATCAGACCAATCAAAAGAAAATGAAACATAGTGTGATGAAAGGAATGAATTATTGTCAAAAGAATGGTTGGAATCTATTACGGATTGTTGGTTGCAGTTTTATCCTAAGTCTTGTTTTTAGTCCACAAGTACTGAGTCAGACTCATACACACGGAGATGAACAAGATCACGGCCATGTCCATGAATCCGATCGCCAGTGGCTGGCGGGAGATCATCATATTCATTCACGCTACAGTGTCGGCTGGGATTATGATACTGATCCTCCCACTGCAATCATTGCCGGTGATGCAATCTATCCTACTCCCATGAACGCTATCATGGCTCGTCTATACGGATTGAGTTGGATGGTGACGACCGATCACGGCGGACCGAATCACAGTAAAGTAAACCTTGAGCAAGCCTACCCGGAATTGCTCACATCAAGAGAGGCGGTACCGGAAGTGATCCAGTTTTACGGCATGGAATTCGATACGCCCGGAGCCGATCATTCGAGCCTGATCATTCCGCACACGCATGATGAAGCAGATCGACTCCACCAAATTGAATCTAATTTCAACAAACGAGAGCCCTACCCTGCCGACTCCACATGGGACACTGAGCCACGTATGATTGAGGCTCTTCGGGCAATGGATCAATTTCCTTCCAAGCCTGTTGTGATTGCCAATCATCCGTCACGATCTGCACCGGGCCTTGGTGTCTATGGTCTCTACGATCCGGAAGAATTACGAGACTGGAATGATACAACTCCTGAGATTGCAGTTGGAATGGCCGGAGCACCGGGTCACCAGGCAGCCACGTTAAATCCCGATGGTTCATTAAACAACGATTCCCGAGGCGGATATGGAAATCATCCTACCATGGGTGGTTTTGATCAGATGACAGCTCGACTCGGAGGTTTCTGGGATTCAATGCTTGGCGAAGGTCGCCATTGGTGGATTACCGCGAACTCCGATTCGCACGTACACTGGAGAGAAGGCGGCAGTGATTTCTGGCCCGGAGAGTATTCTAAAACCTATGTCTGGGCAGACAAAAATCATGATGATATCATCAATGGAATTCGAAACGGACGGGTTTTTGTGACTCTCGGCGACCTGATTTCAGAACTATATGTAACCGCAAGCAATGCTTCTGATGAGGCGAATATCGGCGGAACAATAGCCGTTGATCAAGGAAATGATGTTGAAGTAACCATTCGCTTTTTGGATCCTGATACGCTAAACGCCGCAGAACAAAATCCTTCGGTTGCACGGGTTGATCTAATCGTGGGTGAGGTTACAGGACCGGTAACAGATCGAACGACCGATACAAATCCAACGACTCTTGTTGAAGCTCGTTTTACGGATGACGACTGGGAAACCGAAGGGCATTATAAAGTCATTACCTACTTGCTGGAAGACATTGATGCTGACAGCTACATTCGGATCCGCGGAACCAATGGCGAAGAGATGGAGCCGGAAGTTGATCCAGCCGGTGAGGATCCATGGGCGGATTTATGGTTTTATTCAAATCCTATATTTATTGAGGTGGAGTGATCCGGTTTTACACTGGTTGAGACATCTCGTCTTCACTCCACTCCGTTCCGTTGCGCTCGATGTGACGTAAAAATGTATTACAAATAAACGTCAGGTCGAGGGCAATGAGGGTGTGATAATGAGTGAATGAAGACGAGACCTCGATTAAGACAAAATCATGATGAGTCGCAAACCCGCCTCAAAAAAAACTATTCAACCGATTCATCAGAAGAAGAACTCTCCACCTCTTCTCCCTCCTTCTCACCATTATTAGACTTCATATCCAGCTCAAATTTCTGCCCGTTTTCGTTCCTCACATAGAGTGTTCTGGTTGGGAAAGCAATATCAACGCCCATCTCTTCAAATCTCTCATATATCTGGAAGTTGTAATCCTGTTGGATATCCATATAGGTTGCGTACTCCGCACTATTGATATAATAGACGATCTCGAAATTAAGGCTGGAATCACCGAACTCTTTGAAGTGTGCACGGTCAAAATCCACGAGTCCTTCTTCTGCTGATTCTACTATTTCTTTTAAAACTCCCGGAATCTGACGGAGTTTCTCAGCAGGTGTTTCATAGGTTACCCCCACCGAAAAGAGAATACGGCGCCGCTGCATCTTCTTGTAGTTGTGGATACGGGAATTGGTCAGATCCGCATTTGAGAATACTAACTCTTCACCGGAAAGCGTTCGAATTCGGGTTGTTTTGATCCCGATCTTTTCTACAACTCCATTCTTATCACCAATGATTAAGAAGTCTCCGACCTCAAACGGACGGTCAAAAAAGATCACAAAATAGTTAAAGAGATCGCCCAGAATGTTCTGCGCAGCAAGGGCAATGGCAATACCTCCAATTCCAAGACCGGTGATGATAGCGGTGACATCGTATCCAAGATTATCAAAGAGAAAAACAAAGCCCAGCGCCCAAATCACGATGTTCACGATCAGCATCACACCGCCAAGCTGCTTGATCTTCTCCTCCCCATTTTCCTGGCGTCTCACATATTTTCGAAGAGCCAGCAGAACAAGGCTGGAAATCAGTCTCACAGAGAAATAAGTGAGGATCACGATATAAGCCGCATCAATCGCATTACTTACATAATTGCTCAGATTAAGTGTGCGAACGGCTGCATAAATAATACTAAAGTAGATAATGGGGATCACAAACTTATCAAAGCTCTCGAAAACGTAGTCGTCGATGTCGTTTTCGGTGTCGCCAATCCACTTCTCAATTCTGCGAAGGACGAATCGTTTAAAGATTTTTACGATGAAAATTCCAAGTATGATTGCCCCGAGAACCATCAGATATTCCTGCACAGAATTCCCGATAAAGTTCTGATCTAAAAATGATTCCATTAGTTGCTTATTCTGAGTTCGAAAAAGTCTTTAGTATTTGATCTCTGTCACTCCTTGAATTGGACAGAGTTTAATTGCACAAAATTTAAAAACTTCTGACTATCGAGACCAATCAATTATCAAAAGTTTTGTCAATGACTATAATTGGATGATTATTTAATGAGAAAACTTATTGGTCAATCGTCCAAATTTTCTTAATTCCATGATCGATATTCTGCATCAACAAATGAGGTTGTGGATTGCTTCCATCCATGATGAGCTTTGAAGCGAATAGAAGTTTATTCTCACCAAAATAAGCTGACCAATGCGGAGTAATCGGTTCATCAAACTTGATCATCACTTTTCGGTAGCCACTGCTGTCAATGGTATCAAACGATCGATTTCCCCAATACGCCAGCAATAATTCTCCATCTTGATAATCAATATCGAAGATCTGGTTTCTGTTGAGTGGGGAATTGGTTACATCATCAAACAGCAGGTCATTCCAATGTTCAATAACCTCTCCGTTTTGAGTTGTAAGCCAGGCTTCTCCATCGCCTAACAATAACACTTTCTGATCATCAAGTGCACGTAATCGTTTTATAGGATTTTGAAATTCAACGTATACCTTTGGCTCAAACCCCCTTTCCAATTGATAAATATTTGGGTACGAGACAAAAACCAATTCTTGATCTGACGGCATAAAAAAGCCAGCTTCACCAATTCTCAAATCGAGTTCAGTCCACGGCCAAATCTCTTCAGGTGCTCCTCCGATCGATGATTTCAGGATTCGAATTTCGTTTTTTGATGCAGTATTAAACCTTCTCTCCATGATGTAGATCTGCTCATTATTTTGATAGAGCATATAATCACTTGAGGTATGATTTGATTGTATTAAGATTTCAGGTTCATTCCCCTCACTCCAAATCATAACACAAGCGTGGTGACCTGAATCATCCACAGGACAGACATATGGCCATAAAACATGATCTCCCACAACGATCATATTTCCCGTTGGATGTGCTTTTAAAAGAGAATGAGCAAGAGTTATCAGAAAAATTGAGACAATTATTTTAAAGAGTTGCATTACAAAGTTTGTTGAACTTTAAATCTCTCTTGTAAGGAATGGCATGATTGAAGTTTCAGAAAGAATGAAAAATATGACAGTAGAAAAATTCTAAATCGAATATTTACAAAGCTCCTCATAAATCGGAAGGCAATCAGCAAGTAGAGGCTTAAGATGTTCCGGAAACGGTTCCGTTTTGGGTTGATAGGGTTTAAAGCCGGTAGAGCTATGAACACTCTGATACCAATATTTAGCCCACACTCCATCTTCGGGTCTTGGACCTTGATCCCAACTCAGCATCGCTTCCTCAAAGGGAATTCCGATCGCTTTACAAAGTTTCGTCAACGTATCTTTGGGATCTTTCAGGACCTTTTCTGATTGTAAAACTACGGGTTCTTCTCCCCTGTTCTGAAGAAATTCGAAAAGTTCCAGGTGCTGCTCATAGCCCACATCTCTCATCGTTGGATGTTTGATCTCCCTCGCGTAGGATGGCAGCATTTCCCTGGGATCGCGGGTCAGGATAATGTTTATGGTTTTCTTCAGAAAAGAGAGGTTCAGGTTTACAAGGTGATGAGTCATCTGCTTGAAAAAAACCACCGGTTGATCATGCGGCCCCAACATCATCTCTACCACTTTTTGGCCATCTGTTTCCATGGTTTCGAGCACCTCCTCCGCCCCGGGATGATATTCATTCGCATCGGTTTCATGGAGATAATGTGCGTAGAGAGGTTCATCAAA
>CAYRDO010000192.1:0-7992 GCA_964422985.1 uncultured Rhodohalobacter sp.
CCAGTTTGTAGGGATTGATCTAAGCGGTCTCGCCGTAATCTTTGGACTTCTTTCAGTTGGTATTGGTTTTGGCCTCCAAAATGTAACCTCAAATTTTATCTCCGGCCTGATCATTCTTTTTGAACGCCCCATTAAAGTGGGCGATCGCGTGACTGTGAATAATATTGAGGGGGATGTGACGGAGATCAATATTCGATCTACCAAAGTCCGAACGGTTAATAATATTTCGATCATTGTGCCCAATTCGGAGTTTGTCTCTAAAGATGTGATTAACTATTCGCACGGCGACCCTACCTACCGTGTAGATATTAATGTTGGAGTGTCATACGGCTCTGACCTGGAAACAGTTTTGAAAACCCTCCAGGAAGTTGCAGACGAGAGCAAAAACGTTCTATCTACACCAAAAGCCCAAGTTCACCTGATTGAATTTGGAGACTCATCCTGGAATATGCAGCTTCGGGCGTGGATCGGAAATGTGAAAGATCACCCTCACGTTCGGAATGAGTTGAACAAGGCGATTGTTCGGAAATTCAGAGAATATGGCGTTGAAATTCCATTCCCACAGCGCGATCTGCATGTTAAAAGTTCGATCTCTTTACCCCATCATGAAGAGAAAAATGAGAATGATTAGAAGCAAAAAAATCTCCCCTTCAGGGGAGAAATGATTTTTCAATCGTTCTTGAAAAATCGAGAGGGGTGTTTGCGGTACAGCAGGCCATCCCCCGAGTTCATTCGCTAAACGCTCATGCTGCAATGAGATCCGCGAAGTCTCCGAAGACTTCGCGGATCTTTCAACAGCTTTACTCCCGCATCAATTTCTTGTAATGAATTCTTTCGGGGTGATATTTTGAACCCAGCCGTTCCTCACGGTTTTCTTCATATTCGGAATAGTTTCCTTCAAACCAGTAGGTCTGGCTGTCACCCTCAAACGCTAAAATGTGGGTGGCAATTCTATCAAGGAACCACCTGTCGTGGGATATCACAACCACACATCCTGCAAAATCGAGCAGGGCCTCTTCCAGGGCTCGGAGCGTGTGGACGTCCAGATCGTTTGTGGGCTCATCCAGCAGTAGTACATTCGCTCCTTCTTTTAACATTTTTGCTAGATGCACTCGATTTCGCTCACCACCCGAAATCTCACTACATTTCTTCTGCTGATCACTTCCACTAAAATTAAACCGGGCGGTATATGCACGCGAATTCACTTCCCGATTTCCAAGTTTTACCGTATCACTTCCACCGGAAATCTCTTCCCAAATGGTTTTATCTGGATCCAGAGGTCTTTTCTGATTGATATATCCCAATTCCACTGTACTGCCGGTTTCAAAGGTTCCGCTGTCGGCTTCCTCCTCACCGGTAATCATTTTGAATAAGGTTGTTTTTCCGGCACCATTCGGGCCAATTACACCGACAATTCCTCCGGGCGGGAGTTTGAAATTCATATCTTCAATCAGAAGCCGGTCACCATACCCTTTGGAAACATGATCGGCTTCAATCACTTTGTCACCCAACCGTGGACCAGCCGGAATAAAGATCTCCATATCTTCAC
The DNA here is from genome assembly GCA_964422985.1 of uncultured Rhodohalobacter sp. GTDB lineage: Bacteria > Bacteroidota > Rhodothermia > Balneolales > Balneolaceae > Rhodohalobacter. Next base: position 1,550 of record CAYRDO010000192.1, read on the forward strand.
GCTTCTTACTTCGCTCTTCAGAAAGCAACTCCTCATATTTATTGATGCGGGCTTTACTCTTCGTTCGCCGGCCTTTTGGATTCTGACGAATCCAATCCAGCTCCTGCTGCAATGTTTTTTGCCGCTTAGATTCCTGCTTCTCTTCTGTTTTCAACCGCTGTTGTTTCTGCTCCAGCCATGAACTGTAGTTTCCTTCGAATGGAATTCCCTCTCCGCGATCCAGTTCTAAGATCCAACCGGCAACATTATCTAAGAAATAACGATCGTGAGTGACCGCAATCACAGTTCCTTCATATCGGGCCAGATGCTGTTCCAGCCAAGCAACGGATTCTGCATCCAGATGGTTGGTCGGCTCATCTAGTAACAATACATCCGGTTTTTTGAGAAGAAGTCGGCATAATGCCACGCGCCGGGCTTCTCCACCAGAAAGCACTTCGACAGAGGTATCCCCCGGAGGTGTTCGAAGGGCATCCATCGCCTGTTCCAGTTTACTGTCGATATCCCATGCATCCAGGTGGTCAATCCGGCTTTGGAGTTTCTCCTGCTTTTCGATTAGTTTTTCGAAATCCGCATCGGGATCACTGAAGGCGGCATTTACCGCTTCATATTCGTTGATCAGATCCATCGTCTCCTGCACGCCTTCCTGAACAATTTCCTTGACTGTTTTGGTCGGATCCAATTTCGGTTCCTGCGGAAGGAGTCCAAATGTCACTCCCTTCTGACGAGATATGTTTCCGATATAATCCTCATCCTCTCCGGCGATGATTCGCAACAGCGTACTTTTACCGGAACCGTTCGCTCCGAGAACACCGATTTTCGCTCCATAGAAAAAGGAGAGGTAGATATCATTTAAAACTTTTTTGTTGGGTTTATAAACTTTACTCACCCCAACCATCGAGAAAATTACTTTTTTGTCGCTCACTGATTTACTGACTTTAAAATGTTGAACAGATCAAATTTGATAAGACCGAAAGGTACGGAATGGATGGGAGTTTTTTGAATGGTGGATGAGGAATTTGTTTTTAAAAAATCTCCCTTTCAGGGGAGACATAGATTCTCAAACGTTCTTGAGAATCTCAGAGGCGTGTGTATGATCGTAAATCTGATAAACGGGACATCCCCCGAGTTAATTCGCTGAACGCTCATTTCACCTTCCCCCTTCGAAGGGGGAATTCTAAACCTCAATCGGCTCCAGTCTTTGTTCAATCATTTCACGCTTCGGTTCAAGAAAATTCGGCAAAAAGAGTTCCTTACCCATATTCTCCTTGCTTGAGGCGACCGATTGATATCCCGGTCCGTCCGTGGCCATCTCGAAAAGAACTCCTCCGGGTGTTTGAAAATAGACCGATTTAAATACGTGACGATCGATAATGGTAGTGGGCGATAATTCCCTTGCAATCACTTGTTGCCTGAACTTTTCCAGCTCATCTTCATCTTTGGCCCGAAACGCAATATGATGAACGGTTCCGCGACCGGTTTTGCCATATTGAACCTCGCTTGCTTTTTCCAGAATTATGGAATGTCCTAATCTGCTCCCGGTCTCCAATAATATTTGATTTCCGTCTTGCTGAGTCTTTTCAAACCCTAAAATATCCGTTAAAATTTCGGCTGTTTCCCTCATCTGCGATAACAAAAGGTTTGCTCCCCAAAAACCGCGAATTGCTTTATCAAGTGGCACATCGGAATCTTTCCACCCTGGCAGATCTTTGGATCGATCATCTTCAACAATCTCCAGTTTTAACCCGTCGGGATCTTCAAATGGTAGTACCTTTTTTCCAAATCGTTCAAAGGGTTGATCGGCTGGAATATCTAACTCATCAAATCGGTCTTGCCAGTATGAAATTGAACCATTTGGAACAGAAAATGAGATTCGCTCAACTTCCCCCGTCCCTCTGTTAGCTTTCACAGCTCGTTTCCACGGAAAAAATGTGATGCTCGATCCGGGCTCGCCCTCCGCGTTTGCATAAAACAGGTGATAGGTTCCGGGATCATCCTGATTTACCGACTTCAACACCATCCTCAATCCGAGTTTTTTTACATAGAAGTTGGCGTTAATTTGAGCATCACCGGAAATGATGGAAATGTGATGGATTCCCTTGTTATTGTGCTTCATAATATCATTACCTTCAACTTATTCAATTTAGTTTAATATTGAACTATATTTGAAGTATAATCATTCCATAAAAGGTCTGAATACATTCAATCAAAAATGAATTTACTCTATTTCAATTAGGCAACTACTTCACATACACCGTTTTCTTATTCACAAATTCATGAATTCCTTCCCGGGAGAGTTCGCGGCCATAACCTGAATTTCCGGTTCCGCCAAATGGGAGACGTGGATCGGACTTCACCAGTTCGTTTATAAAGAAAGCTCCATCAGGCGCTTTACTGATGTGCCTGCGGGCGTTTTCAATATCAGAAGTAAAGAGTGTAACACCCAGGCCATATTTGGAATTGGCAGCAAGTTCAAACGCCTCATCTACATTTTTTGCACGCACGAAGGCAGCAAGAGGACCAAAGGTTTCCTCATCAAAAGCAGGCATACCCGGTTTCACTCCTGTTAGCACCGTTGGCTCATGAAATGCTTCATTTTGATTTCCACCAGCTTCAACTTTTGCGCCTTTTTTTACTGATTTATCAAGCTGTTCATGCAATTGATCCGCCAAATCTTTCCGGGCAAGCGGGCCGATTTCAGTAGCTTCGTCCATCGGATCTCCTTTTTTGATTGACTTCACCCTGTCAATATAAGTTGGTAGAAATTTGTCATATGCATCTCCAACCAGGATAAATCGTTTGGCCGCGATACAGCTTTGTCCGCTGTTCATCATTCGGGCCGTGATTCCTGTTTCTACAGCCTGCTCTATATCCGCATCTTCCAACACGATAAAGGCGTTGTTTCCCCCCAGTTCCAGCACCGATTTCTTCAGATATTTTCCAGCCAATGCTCCAACAGATTTTCCGGCTCGCTCACTACCGGTCAGTGTTACTGCTTTTACAATGTCGTTGGAAATTATACTTTCAGTTTTATCTTGATGGATAAACAGATTTTGAAAAACACCATCCGGGAAGCCGGCTTCCAGGAAAATTTCCTCAATATGAGTTGCGCATCCAAAAACATTGGGAGCATGTTTCAACAAACCCGTATTCCCTGCTGCAAGCGTTGGTGCCGCAAAACGAAATACCTGCCAGAAGGGGAAGTTCCAGGGCATAATAGCCAAAACGGTACCTATCGGATCATGACTTACAAAACTTTCCGATGCATCGGTTTCAATAATTTCATCGGCAAGAAAACGCTCTGCATTTTCTGCGTAAAAATCACATACCCAGGCGCATTTATTAATCTCACCCCTGGCTTCACTAATCGGCTTACCCATCTCTTGAGTCAACGTTTCAGCGTATTTGTCCACATTGTTTCTGAGAACACCGCCTGCATTTACCAGCAGCTCACATCGCTCTTTAACAGGTACCTGCCGCCAAGACTCAAACGCGATACGGGATTTTTTAAGGATCTCATTTGCTTCCTTCTCTGTGTGCTCATGATAGGTTGCAATTTCTTTTCCGTTGTATGGATTAATACTTTTAAAAGTCATTGATTACTTTTTCACTAATTTGATTTAATGAGTGGGTGGTTCTATTCTGAATGCTACGTTTAGCATGTGAAATTGATGCTACATCAATTTGAAACCGGCGAGTTCAGGTGTTTGTTCAGCCAACTCCTCCTTGTTATTAGGAATTTCTGTAACATAATGATCCTGAATCGCTTTGATCCACTCTTTGGCACGATTGGTTAATTTAAAATCATCCGTCATTAATCGGCCTCTCATCACCAATATACCCATGTCTGCACCCTCATATAAATATTTACCTTCATGGGCAATTCTCAAGAAGAAAGCTTCTTTTTCCGACTCCACAGCGCGACGGTGGGAGTCCATGCGGTCGAATTCGATGCTGCCATCTTTCCGTTTCTTCCATATTCCTGTAGGCGGCGCCTCTTTAATGTATTCAACAGTGTCTTCAGTGTGTTTGATGACGAGCTGGCTCCAGGTATCAATATTTTCAGGTTTAGCCCAACGGTCATTTATAGCTTTAACACTCAGTTCATATGGCACGTCCATCCACTCCATCAGGTGGAATAGAAATAGCGGTGCATCCGCCAGGGCAAATACAGCATGGTTTGTGATGGAGCTTGCACCGGTAACCCGCGGATTCAGTTCTCCGAGGTATACTTCACCGTTATCCTGATCAATCAGGAAATCAAGTTCAAAATATCCCTTGTATCCCTCTTCACGGAGCTGATCACCAAGCATGCGCGTATATTTTCGTGCTTTTTTGCGGATATCCGGGGTAAAAGCATCGGCGTAGATTTCATTGCCACACCAGCCACCTTTGTAGGGAGTTAATTCTGGAAACCCGACCAGTTCGGTCATCAATGGGGCAACAATGGTTCCATGACGGGTTACACACGCCTCGATAGCCGATCCGCGGCAATTGATACGCTTCATGATCTTCACTTCTTTCTCTTTAACAATCTCCTCCTCATATTTTTCAAAATCTTTCTTGTTAGAAATGAAGAACGTTGTATGTCCGGAATCTCCAAAAGGTGTTTGAATTACAAGTTCATCACCCAGCTTTTTGGAGACCTTACAAAGATGATCATAGTCTTTTACGTTCGATAATACATAGGGTACACAGGCAACTCCTGCTTTTTCGGCAATGCGGTTTGTGTTCACCTTATTATCCATATCTGTCCGCATTTTAGCAGAAGGGAAACAGACTTCGAGCCCAAGCTTTTTAGCAAGTTTTTCCGTTTTTTCATCAAACATCAAAAACATCGCCTTCCCCGCCTTCCCATTCTTTTTTCGCGAGTTGATATATTCCTTCACTTCAGGGTGCTGAAGCAGATAATTGTTGATGTCTTCAATACTTTCGAAGTCATCGTGCGGTAGTTCTTCCTTTGGAGAAAAAACATTAGGATGTAATCCGTCGAAACATTCGATATAGCAGATAAACTTAAATCTTTTGATCCACTCATCAGCACCCAAAAGATTGAAATTGGTAGCACTAATAAAGTAGATAGGCTCCTCATTAGTGTGAAAAAACCGGCGTATGTCGGATAAACCTTTCAGTGTTTTTACTTCAGTCGTTTTTTTAGCCATGGATCTTATATTTAAAATTAAATGGTTTGTCAGTTCTTATTTTCTTTTGGTTGCAATGCCGTCTCAGTCAAATTAACTTTCGGTTTACCAAGCACGTTTTCTTTAAAAATTTTAAGTCCAAGATCGGGCCGGTAGCCGTGAATTTCTTTTACATCCAATGCCAGCAAGAAACGGACAATCTCTTTGCTGATCACCTGGCCCGGAACCAATACTGGAAATCCGGGTGGATAGGGAATCACAAAGGTTGTTGATACAAGATCTCGCCCCTTTTCCATCACATCGAGGCATTGTTTCAGAGGAACGTACTCACAATTTTCCTGTTTATAGGCTAAAAAATAGGCCTGCCGTATGTCGCCTCCAGGAACGCCGGGAACCGCCTGAAATACTGCATGAAAATGACTGAAATCGGGAAGTGGCGGAACATCCTCCATCAGTGATTTTATCCGCTTGTCAACAATTTCCTTCTCTTTTTTATTGAGTGAACGATGTTCTTCCTCCAGTTTACCTGCAATATCCAACAATGTATTGATCAGGTAGGCCACACTGCCACGTGTAGTGCCGATACTGGTCATAAAAAGAATGGAATTACGTGATGTTTTATTGATCTGGATGTTATACAGATCCATCAGGTATTTATTTTTAAAAGTATCACCATCGATTCCAGACATCCCGACAGCCAATGTAATCTTGGTGGGATCCAGAACAAATTCATCGTATTTCCAGGCATCCTCCATCCGGTTCCATCCCCCCTGATCTGTGTAATATTCATCCAGTCCCGATGGGCGAAACTGGTTGGGAATAAAATCCTTGACCGTAAGAACCCGAAAATATTTACGAAGAAGCGGATGATCATGAATCTTAGCGCGAACAGACATCGCCAGTTCAAGACTTTTTTCACTTAATTCGTATCCTTCAAACTGCGCCTGACGCCGGCCGGCATCAAGTGAAGCAAGAATTTGATAATTGGGAGAGGTAGAAGTATGCGTCATATAGGCTTCCTGGAAACTATCGGAAACCAAACGCCTATAATCTTCATCCCAGATATGAATCATAGAGCCCTGGCGAAAACTGGTCAGCGTTTTGTGAGTGCTCTGCGTGGCATATACACGAATTTTTACCCGGTCTGGATCGGGCATAAGCGCAATATCATCCTTACCAAGCGAATCGATATGATCCTTGTATTTTTTTCTGTATGAATCGGTCCTGTACTTGTTGTACAGTTTATTCGCAGTAAACAGGCCCGTTCTCGGCTTATATGTCTAGGTAAAACCAGCAAATGCAAAC
>CAYRDO010000193.1:0-4708 GCA_964422985.1 uncultured Rhodohalobacter sp.
GATGCTATATTCACAATGCTTACAATAATCGCTCATTTTGTTGATGTAATTCCCACTCGACACATACGGTTTCGAAGCGAGCACTCCACCGTCCGCAAATGTGCTCATCCCCAAAACATTTGGAAGCTCCACCCATTCATAGGCATCCACATAGGCAAACCAAAACCAGCGGTTCAGCTCTCGCGGATCGGTTTCCGTGAGGTTGCTAAAATTACTAAGCACCATCAGTCGCTGAATGTGGTGTGAGTATCCCTCTTCAATCACCGGTTTCAAACTCTCTTCCATGCATTTCATCTTTGTTTCGCCTGACCAATAGATCGACGGTAACTTCTCCGTGAAGCCAAAATGATTGACCTCGCGAACATCCGGCATCATCGCTTCATAATAAATTCGAATAAACTCTCGCCAGCCGATAATTTGCCGTATTAAGCCCTCTACTGAGTTCAAGCGCGCTTCACCATTATCATAAGCCTCAAGTACTTTCTCACAAACCTCAGCAGGAAGCAACAGCCCGTTATTCAAGTAAAGCGATAGCTGCGAATGAAACAGTTTTTGATTTCCGGTTTTCAGCGCATCTTCATACGGGCCAAATTCATCCAGCCGGTTTTCAATAAAATCCTCTAGTAAAGAAAGAGCCAGATCCCGGGTGACCGCATATTCAAATTTATTTAGCTCACCAAAGTGATCAGAGAAATTCTCTCTTACTAATTCCATCACTTCTTGTGTGATTTTATCCGGTTCAAATGTTGGAATCTCAGGTACCGGGTGATCTTTCGGCAGCGACTCCCGATTATCCTCATCGTAATTCCACTGCCCACCTTCCGGAGCATCACCATCCATCAGATAGCCGGTCTGTTTTCTCATATCCCTATAGAAATATTCCATTCGATAGTTCGGACCGATCTTCTCTTTCCATTGATCGACATCAGCCAAGAAAAATGAATTGGGGATCTCCTCAACATTATCCTCAAAATCTGATTTAACTGATCGAAGTCGCTCTCTCGATTCCCATTCGGATGGAGTCATGAATGTTAGCTCACCATCAAAATCATCAAGAATTTCTCTCAGTCCATCATCATAATGATTTTTCGTAGAGTGATACAGAACATCAAATCCATCTTCCGCACATTCAATCGCAAAGTGTCGCATGCTGCTCAGCACATAAGTCAGTTTTTGTTTATGATAGGGTAAGCTCTCTCCCTTTTCCTTACTCTCTATAAATATCAACAGGGGTTTTTCTTCTCTGATCCAATCCGGCCAGGCTTCCAGATTCAGTTGATCGTGAAGAATAAAAATAGCTTTGTCAAAAGAACTCAGATCAGGTTTATCAATTTTTTGATCGACCTGCTTCAAGTAAGGCCTGGACATTTTTTCTTTCTTTTTAGCATCTTAATAGAAATCAATCAAAACACGTTCCGCGATGATAAAAAATAGAAAGCCAATTATCGGAGTGATGGGACCCGGAAATCCCCACGATTCAGCAATCCTGAAACATGCAGAAGAGATTGGAAGACAGATCGCTAAACGAAACTGGATTTTATTAACCGGCGGACGAAAAGCAGGTGTGATGGATGCCGCATCGAAAGGAGCTTCAAAAGTTGGCGGAGAAGTAATTGGCGTTCTTCCCGGTGATACCCATCTTGGAATGTCGGATCATGTGTCAATTCCGATTGTCACAGGTGCGGGAAGTGCCAGGAATTTCATCAATATTTTAACGGCCGATGTCGTGATCGTCTGCGGAATGGGATTGGGAACGTCGTCGGAGGCCGCTCTCGCTATCAAACATAGCAAACCCACTTTATTCACCAAAGTAGATAAATCTCACCTCGATTTCTTTCAATCACTCACCGATGAAAAGATCCTCTTCTTTGATGAAGCTGATGCATTGTTTGAATTTATTGAGAAAAAGTTTTTGACCGGGTAAACATGGTATTTTTCGAAGCATTGAAGAGTTCAAATCTACCAGTAAACTTTTTAATCACTCAACACTCCTTATCCACTTCTAAAAAATACCATGTTTAAAGTGATCAATATTTGACATTGAATCTAAATACTATTTAATTAGTACTAATATTTTAATAGAAACATTTGCTATGAGAAAACCATTAGATCCACTTGGCGAAACTGAAATGGAAATCCTGAATATTGTTTGGGATTTAGGCGAGGCATCCGTTGCTGACGTACGAGAACGTATTCTTGAATATCGAGAGGTGGCCTACACTACTGTGATGACCATCATGAAAAATCTCGCCGATAAAGAGTACCTGAAATATCGAAAAGACGGGCTAAGCTACATTTATAGTGCAGCCGTGCAACCCGATCAGGTTCGATACAGTCTTATCGACAGATTGGTCGACAAAGTATTTAAAGGTTCGCCAACGGAGCTCGTTCAAACATTGGTAAAAAATGAGAATTTATCAGAAGAAGAGAGACGCGAAATTAAAAGAATGATTGATAAACTTGAGGACTAAATCATGGAAACTTTCATTCAAGAGATTGCCGCAATTAGCGAAAAAATCATTCAATTTTCCTGGCTTCCACTCTTGATCTGGACATTATTCAGTGGGATTGTATGGGCGACACTTCACTTTGTTTCTAAAATTCACCCGCAATATCAATATCACGGTAGGCTTGCTTTGCTATTTGCGTTGCCGGTTGGATTTATTGCGCTTGGAGTTTTTCAATTCGCCGAACAATTCTTTGTATCTGAATCTACATCAAGTCTTTCACTTATTTCTGTCGCAGCTCCGTTTGAATTGACGGTGACGGCAGCGAATACCAATATACTATCGACAGTGGAGCTTTTATATGCCGTTTCGTTCCTTTTTTTAATAGTTGGGCTCGTCCTTTTTGTACTTAGGAATGCAATGCAATGGTTTCAACTTCGTCGCCTTCAATCAAGCTGCAGATTTTCGTCTATCTCAAAAATTTCCGGACTTGACAATGATACTATTCGTTTGATTCAGAAGACTGAAAAGGATATTCAGATAACATTCCTCAAGGAAGAAGTAATTCCGGTCACCTTTGGTCTTCGTAAACCAGTAATCGTGCTTCCTGAATCGATCAAACAAGATTCTGAAAAATTGAACCTGGTCTTACAGCATGAGTTGACTCACATCATTCAAAACGATTTTCTATCAAACATTGCGATTTCCATCACTCAAATTGTGTTCTGGTTTCATCCATTAGTACATGTTTTAAAACGAGAGTTGGTTGACTATCGCGAAATTCGGTGCGACAGTCTTGTACTTTCTAATGAATCGGTTTCGAGGAAGAAATACGCTTCCCTCCTTCTGGAATTGCTGCCGATGCCGAATATCAACAAAGAACTATCCGTAAATATGGCTCAGGAATCATCCAACCTAAAAAAGAGGATCCAAATGATTACCCAACAATCAACCACCCGATCGATTCCAAAACGATCGAGCTTAGCCATATTTACATTCATCATTTTCTGTACGGCCATTGCGATGTCTTGTACAGATATGCAGACGCAGAATGTATTTGATGAAGAAGAGCTTGACTTAATGACTGATGTAGACCAAACCGGAGATCGAGGTTATCATCAAGTTTTGATTTTCATGGGCGATGAAGGCCAAACAGAACGCCACAGTGAAGCTCTTGACAAGCTAAATCAACTCCAGCCCGATTATATCAAGGAAATCGAAATACTTAAGGGAAAAGCCGCGACCGACAAATTTGGCGAACGTGCACCAAATGGAGCAATAGTGATCAAAACAAAACCTAATTCAAGCTCCTATAACACGGTTTTAAAAGCTTTGGGAATGGAAGTGGAAAACCTAAAACCCGCACCTCCAAAATTAGAACCCTATGAAAAAGAAGATTACTTCATTGTAGTTGAAAGAATGCCAGAACTCATTGGCGGACTTGAAGAGATTAAGAAGAGCATACGATATCCTAAAGAAGCTCGCAAAAAAGGAATTGAAGGCAAGGTTTATGTTCAGTTTATCGTAAATGAACAAGGAGATGTGGAGAAACCAAGGGTTATAAGGGGTATCGGCGGTGGAGCAGATGAAGAAGCGCTCAGAGTGGTACGACAAGCTAAATTCGAACCCGGTTATCAAAGAGGTGAACCTGTTCGTGTACAATATTCACTTCCTATCTTCTTTCAACTAATAGATGATGGGCAAGAAACATCAACCAGTTCTAAAGCTGAAAACCAGGAAGCCGGTCTGACTGTAACCGGCTATGCCAGCACGGAAGTTGCCGAGCCTGAAGTCAATTATAAAACGATGAAAGTTAATGTTTCAGAGTCGGGCGACATCATTAAGGGAACGGTAATTGACACTGAAACAGGTTCACCCTTGGTTGGTGCTAACATTATATTGCAGGGCTCAAATAAAGGCTCAAAGACCGATCAAAATGGTCAGTTCACCTTATCCAAAAAAGATGTAACGAACTCGAGCTTCTTAGTCTCGTATATTGGATATAAAACTGCTCGATATCGTTTATAAAATCATACCAATCATTTCTTTAACCGAAAGCTGAGCCATAGCTTTACGGAATCCGGCGGAATTCACGAAAGTGGATTTCGCCTTTTTTTAATTCCCCGGCTGCCGAATGAATTCACTTCTGATCTTGAACCATTTGGTAGACGAAAAAGACAATCGTCAGCCGAAGCGTTTTGTCATTTCGAGTCTCAAGTCTCAAGTCTCAAGTCTCAAGTCTCAAGTCTCAAGTCTCAAGT
>CAYRDO010000193.1:4808-7886 GCA_964422985.1 uncultured Rhodohalobacter sp.
TCGAGTCTCAAGTCTCAAGTCTCAAGTCTCAAGTCTCAAGTCTCAAGTCTCAAGTAAAAATCTATTGTACTTTTATGAAACTTTGAAGTTATCATGCCGTACGTACTAAAAATGCATTTAAAAACTTCGAAGGTTCAAATCTATGCCAGCTAAGCTCAGAAAATCGCGAGTAGATAAGATGCTCGCAGGTGTTTGTGGAGGAATCGCAGAATATCTTGGATGGGATCCTACCATTATTCGCATCATTTTCCTCATTCTCGTGTTCTCTTCATTTGGGACGATGGTTCTTATCTACTTTATTCTTGCACTTATTATGCCGGATTAAATTTTTCTGACTATTTGGAATAGTGGCTGTGGCTCTCCATCTTTGCTGAAACGGCATTCAATATTACCGGTCTATGAAAATTGCTATAGTGGGTGAGCGCGAAAGGGCAACTGCTTGGGAAAAGCACTTGCGTAAGTTGTCCACTGTCAAAGAAGTGATTATTACAACTTCTCTATCCGACAGTTCCGGACTCGATGCTGTTTTACTGATTGACGACACGAAAGATAACCTGCACCGTCTCCTGCATTCGGTGAAAGGTGGCAACCACACCTACCTCATTTCAAAACTACCTACCGATAAAACACTTCTTGAAAAACTTTATCACGTTTCTGAGGAAGCACATGTAAACGTACAATTTTCTCACTGGCCTTCTCTGTCTGAATCGATGAACTGGATTCAAAAAGAGGTCGCTAAACCGGAACTCATTCAAATAAAAAAAGAGAGTGTACCATTAAATAATCGAGTGCTCAGTACTGAGGATTTTCATCATAACTGGGTGGATGAACTTGCGCTGATTATCAAATGGATGGGCGGAAATATTCATCGGTATGAGGTGAAACCGATCGTTGTGGACTCCAACTATTTGGGATTAAATATTACGCTTAGATTTGAGAATGCATCGCTCGCATCGATGCAGTTTTTGGCAACCGCAGAACGAGAAGTTCATCAAAGGATTTTTTCCAATCGAAGTGTAATGGCCGATTGTGACGTTACCAAGCAGAAAGTGCGATTATATCGTGGAAATAACGGCGATCGCCTGACGATCCAGGAAAAGAAATTTGATCCCTCAGATACAGCTGAATGGTCAATTATGCAATTCATCAAATCGATACAACTGGAGCAAGAAACGGTTTTTTCGCCCTATCAGGCTCTTCGAACAGCAAATGCTCTGGATCAGATCAAATCGTTGATGGAGAAGGATTGATGAAGAGATTTGGAAGAGTTTCTTCGTGCTTGTTGGAACGCAGCCATATTTGACCATCCCCCCTATTTCCCCCTTCGAAGGGGGATTTTATCAACTCATCTTTTTCATCATTTTAAAAATGGTTTTGAGCTTGCCTCGGGACATCAATGAATCCACAAAATTAAACTGTCCGCCAGAGAGTTTTTCACCGCCATCAATCGTCACTGTTTCACCGGTGATGTAGGGAGCCATATCACTCATCAAAAAAGCAGCGAGATTTGCCAGCTCTTCATGATCTCCATATCGGCCGGCGGGAATCTTATCTAAGTATTTTTTCTCTACTTTTTTTGTGGGGAAAAGTCTCGTCCATGCTCCTTCAGTTGGGAAGGGGCCCGGAGCAATGGCATTTACCCTGATATCGTACTCTGCCCATTCGAAAGCGAGAGATCTTGTCATCGCTAGAACTCCTGCTTTTCCACATGCTGAGGGAAGCACAAACGCAGACCCTGCATCTTCTGCATAGGTGGTTACAATATTCAGGATATTCCCTTTTGTTTTATTATTGATGAGATAATTCCCAAAATGATGCGTGCAGTTAAAACTGCCGTGAAGAACAATATCCACTACAGTTTTAAAACCATTTGGAGTCAAATCTTCAGAAGCACTCAAAAAATTTCCTGCAGCGTTATTTACCAAGCCGGTGATCTCCCCAAAATAATCGATAATCTTTTTAAACATCTCCCCCACAGCTTCATAATCCCGGACATCTGTTACATAATAATGAACGTTTGTTCCGTATTCTGAGAGTTCATCAACAGCATTTTGAAGTTTCTTCTCGGTCCGGCCACAGATCGCAATGTTTGAGCCCAATTCCGCAAACTTCTTCCCCATAGAAAGGCCGAGTCCGCTACCACCACCGGTAATGAGAATTGTGTTGTCTTTGAGTGTGTCTTCTTTAAACATTGTTATCAGTTGTAAGTAGATGGTTTTAAGTAGATCGTAGATTGACGAGATAGAGCGAGCATCTCGCTCGTGCTCTGAAAGATTGGTCACAAGCGAGACGCTTACGCCATCCAATTAGAGTTGGTCTATCTACTTTCTACCAACAACCATCTACTAATTCAAATTTTCAAATATTCCGGCAGCTCCCATTCCTCCGCCCACACACATGGTTACCATTCCATAGCTCTTATTCAATCGTTTCAAATCATAAAGAATCTGTGTGGTAAGTTTTGCGCCGGTACAGCCCAGAGGGTGCCCCATCGCGATTGCCCCTCCATTGATATTCACTTTTTCAGGATCCAAACCCGTCTCCCGAATTACCGCAATGGATTGTGCGGCAAATGCTTCATTCAGTTCAATCAGATCAATTTCCTCTTTTTTGATTCCGGTTTGATCTAAAACTTTCGGGATCGCTTCAACAGGACCAATTCCCATAATTTCGGGAGCGACTCCGGCAACAGAAAATCCATGATATTTTGCGATGGGTGTCAATCCAAGTTCTTCAGCTTTCTGCAAAGTCATTACCATAACACCAGCCGCGGCATCATTCATTTGGGATGAATTTCCGGGAGTTACTGTCCCCCCTTGTTTAAAAACCGGTCGTAATCCGCTCAATGCTTCTAAAGACGTATCGGGTCGTGGACCCTCATCTTTTTGGAAAGTGAATGTGGATTCTTCCACCTCACCATTTGCGGTCACAAATTTATGTGTAACTTCAACCGGTGTGATTTGATCATCAAAATAGCCATTTTCCCAAGCCTGAATGCATTTTTGATGGCTTTTCAAAGCGAACTCGTCCTGATCTTCACGACTCACCCCATATTTCTCAGCGACATTTTCAGCCGTC
>CAYRDO010000194.1:0-2527 GCA_964422985.1 uncultured Rhodohalobacter sp.
TATTTTTTCCTGAATTTATTCACCGTTTCATCACTGCCCACAACAATCAGTTGGTCTTTTTCCCGCAGTTCAAACGTGGGCTGAAGATTTGCGATTAGTTTTCCATTGCGTTCAACTGCAATGACTGTGCATCCCGTTTCGGCCCGAATATTGGCTTCTTCAAGGGTTTCTCCATCCAGTTTTGGAGCTTCAGTACGAACCACTTCGTACATGGTATTCGCTGAAAGAACCTCATCATCTTCCATCAACATGGAGAACAGCATCCGGCCGGTTACGGTAGGCAGTGAAAGCACATAATCTGCACCCGCACGATAGACTTTTCCGGTGTTTTCAACATCATTTACCCGTGCGATAATTTCAATATCAGGATTCAATTGTTTGAGGACAAGAGTTGTAAAAATAGCGGTTTTATCATCATTTACAGCCAGAATAATTGTGGATGCTTTCTCAATTCCCGCTTTGTACAAAACCTCTTCTTCGGTAATATCCCCAACCAGATCCACTCCCTCTTTTTCAACTTTATCCACCACGGTAAAGTCAATGCCTTTTTCTTGAAAAAGTGACGATATGGTTCGTCCTACCACACCTAATCCGGCCACTATCACCGGACCTTCAACTTTATGTAGATTGGAAACCGTTTTCGATCGAAACTCTGTGAGCTGATCATGAGACCCCGCCAGCAATAAAATGGTATGTTCGGTGATAACCTGGTCGGGCTTCGGATTGGAAACAAAATTCCCCGAAAACCATGCCCCTACAATGTTTACGCCATATCGCTCCCGAATGTGAGATTGCGCGATCGTTTTTCCAACAATATCGCTATTCGGCTCAATCAGAATTTCGGTTAGTTCTAACTCCTCACTCAGTTGTGTAACTCCCTGTAAATCTTTAGTAATCGATACAATCACCCTCTCTGCAAGACTTCGCCCCAAAATTCGTCGAGGCAATATCACTTGAGACGCTCCTGCATATTGGTGATAGGCGATCATATTTTCTTCGGTTGCTACACTTAAAATTTTCAGATCTTTTTTAAGTGAACGCGCAGAAAGGCTGATGAGCGCATTGTTTTCGTCATTCATATCAGCGACAAGGGCACGGGCTTTTTTGATGTTGGCTGATTTAAGAACATTCTCATCGGATGGATTTCCCAATAAAACCGGTACTCCTTGCTGATGCAGATCGACCAAAGCTTCCTCATCCTGATCGATAATGACGTAAGGAATTGATTTGGATTGAAGTTCTTTCTGTAAGATGGTAGCCCGTTTGGAGATCGAACAGATAATCACATGATCCTCCATATCTACCGATTCGGGCGGATGGGGTTGGATTGCTTCGCGTATCATAGGAAACACAAATAGAGGAAATGCCAGGAATACCAATACCACCCCGGTGAGGTTCATCAAAACCACAAACAAATTCATGAAATCGCTGGTCCACGGGGCGTCACCACCATACCCGGCTGTTGTGATCGATTCAATCACCACTTGAATAGAATGAATATAGCTTTTTTCAAAGCCTTCGAAGCGGGCCATTCCCCATTGATAGATGAGGCCATACAACAGAATAATACCAACCACGATGAGGATGGATCGAAAGACTTTTTTCCACCAGTCATTCAATCCGTAAAAAAAGTAGATGTAGACACCCGCAAATGCGGCCCCTGCAAGAAATACGATTAGCATTAAGGGAACTCCTTCAAGCATAGTTATCTAGCAAATCAGTTTTGTAGAAGATTAAACTACTGTAGCAGATGGAATATTAAAAAAAGAATGATTTTCGTGGAATTCTCCTCTCTGTTAAAAATGGATAGTGTATAATAAAGAACCAGATCAATCTAAAAAGATCCCATTTTTTATGATAGCTAATCTTCCCAATAGCTCTCAATCCCGGGCGCAATCATATTGGCAAATTCCGGATCTTCAAATCCTCCCACTGTTTTCGTAACATCCAGAATTACCGGTATTCCATTTTTTAAAACGTAATCGATTTTTCCGTAATCCAACCTAATCTCTTCTCTGTATCTTTTTATCGATTCCGGTGTGTTGATGATCTCTCCATTTGCATTATCTTTGACGATCGGATCATCCGAAACATTTTCAAAACAGATTATTTTATCGCCCAAAAAATATGCATTTCGGGTTACATACACGCCATCTTTAATCTCGGGTGTATATTTCTCAACAACCCAGTCGTCATTCGGCCACACATCGGCTGGTACACGATTCTTATTTTTATAGATCCGAAAAGATTCCCTGTACTTTGTTTTAACAAAACGCCGGCTGTCCACATCCATCAGGTTTAGTTTGATGGCAAGATTTCTGATTCTTCGAATCAACACTCTCCAATTATTATGAAAAGAGGGAAATTCTGGACGGGGCCAACCATAGATTTTTTCTTCCGGAATTCCGGCACTGTTCAAATCGGTTTTTACGATGACAGGTCCTTTATATTCATCCTTCTTATCCACTAATTGGCTACTGACCTCCCGTTTCCGGATGTCTGTAATTTCATCGTTCAGTGCGACCGG
>CAYRDO010000194.1:2627-7872 GCA_964422985.1 uncultured Rhodohalobacter sp.
CAAATCGGCATCACCAAACAGGAGAGCATTGCGCCGGATTTATGAAATTCGTCCAGATTAATAAAGGAGATGTCTAGTTGTTTTTGATCGGCAACGTTTTCCATAAATTCTCGCTTTCTTTTTTCGACTCCATACATTTCATCATCCTTTGAAAGGTTTTCCAATCGAGATTCTGTTAAGATAGATGATCGGCAACGAACGCTGTTGGTTGCGCCCCGGTATGCCAAATCTTTGGGCACATCAATAATCCGGCAATGCTTTTCAATAGCACAAAGGGTTTGACGATCGCAAACAGATGTGCATAATAGTACTGTCTCCGAATCTATCACAAACAACACGCAATCAAGATGGTAAAGATGAGGATCATCCAAAAGAATGGAAAGGACAGTGGTTCCAAACTGATCCTGAAGCCAACAGTGAGATTTTTTAGATGACCGAAGGCCGTATCCCCCAAAATAAACAGAATTTGCCAGGTGCTTAAAGTCAGCTTCGCCTTCGAAATAATGGTCAGGAATACTGACTTCATACCCAAGTTGTTCAAAAAAAATCTTTCCTTCCTCCGGCTCACTCTTTCTGCCCTCAGCTCTAAAGTTAGACAGAACAGCAACCGGTTTTTCAAGATGATTTAAAACCACGCCCATATTCGATACAAACGTAATATCCTGAAGCGGTTTACGGGAGGGTAACAGATATACCAGTGAATCCCGACTCAGCCTTTTATAGAGGGAGAGCCATTGAGCCATCGCCCGATCTTTATCCACTTTTCGGGCATCATCAGAAAGAAGTGACATGGTTCGATTATTGGGAATCGTGGTCTCCAAAGTAAGCGGAGGATTCATAAGAAAAACGGGTTCAGACGTTCGGGAAAGTACCGTATTCATCAATCAAACAAATTTCTTTTTATGGAGCATATAGTCTTCTAAGCCGTCTGCAAGGATTGTAGCTGCATCCACACCAAAAGCGCCTCCCATTGTTTTGGTTACATCCAGAATTACCGGGTTTCCATCATGTATTACATAATCAATTTTTCCGTAATCCAGCCCTATTTCATTTTGAAATTGAACAATCTCGTTCGGGATGGATACCACCTCACTTCCTGCTTCCTCTTCGTCTTTTACAACAGGATCCGCACTGTAGTTTTTATAACCTATCATTTTGCCGCCCAGAAAATAGGCATTCCGAACTACGAATTTTGAATTTCCCATCTCGGGCATGAATTTTTCTACAATCCAATTTTTATCAGACCAAATGTATTTTGGAACCCGGTTCTTGTTTTTAAAAATTTGAAAAGTTTCCCTGTATTCTGTCTGGACCAATCGGTTTGTGCCGCTTTCCACCATTTGCAATTTAATGGCAAGATTTCTGGCTTTGCGCACAAAAAATCTCCAAAACCGCATTACAGAGCGCCGTTTGGGTACAGCCATTTTATAAATATTAGCCTCCGGTAAGCCTGCGCAATTGAGGTCGGTTTTAACGATTACGGGCCCGTCATAATCCTCATCCCGGGATACTAATTGCCGGCTGATTGTTCGTTTGCGGATGTCTGTAATTTTCTCATTGAGAACGATCGGAAATTGCTTTGCATACTCTACATATTCTCGAGGTACGACGGAAAGATTAACATGAAGAAGAGCCAGGTCTGCCCGAATATTTTCTTGTACTCCATTCAAAAAAACAACGTGATGACCGGCCTCGCGCCAACACCGTGCAATCATTTCTATAAAATAAACACCCGATTCTCCTGCATGATCGTTCTGGTGTTGAATTATGACAATCTTCATTGTTTTATAAGCAAATCTCCGATGAAATTAAGCTATTTCCGAATGCCGGTTTTCTGATAATTTCTTAAAAAATCTATCGTTCATCTCGTTCTAAACAAATGTCGTTTATATATTTATCAAAACAATACTCAATTGAACTTACTTCAAATCTGATTCGAGGACAAGTGATTGAAAAAAGATCAATTATTTCTAATGAATAGAGTGAAGCTTTCAAATGAGAAATACGTCAACTTGTTTCCCACCGATACGTCCGATGTGTTTTGTGATGAACACATCCCAATGCTTCCAAACTGCGCTGCATCAACCAGTTCTTTTCACTGACCCATGTCCCTTCAAAATGATTAAGTGATGGGGCCGCAGCTTTGGTCATCTGGATTCCCCGGACAAATGTGAGGGCTTCGAGTCCCATCTTCCGGTATTTCGGGAGCGTTCCGTAAACCGTTGTTCGAAGATGTTTTGCTCTTTTTTTGAATCGCAATAATTTCGGATAGTGCCACCAACGGAGGCGCCCGCCTGTTTCGGCAGAAATTTCATTCAGATCCGGCACACAAACCACAAATGAAGCCGGTTCTTCCTTTACAAAAGTGATGATCACACTGTCTGGAATCATCATTCTTTTGAGTTTTTGAACCATCTCCTGCACTTCATCCCGGCTTAACTCGTTAAACTGCTGCTCTCTTTCAGCAATATCCTGGTTTTGCCATGCCTTGTTATAAATTCCACGAATATATTCAGCATCGCGCTCCAGGTTATTCATGTCGATTGGGCACCAACTTACATCCGGTCTGCTTTCAATTCGATCCGTTATTCGTAGCAATCGCTTTGGAAGTGGATTGTCAAACTCTCGTTTGTAGCTCCAGTGATCGTCAAGCTTTTCGGCACCGGTGTTTTCAATTAATTGTTTGTAATACGGTGCATGATAAAACATTCCATAGATTGGTGGTTCTTCAAAATTTTCAACCAGTAAGCCCCAAAAATTAATATTCTCTCCAAAATTTATCGGACCGCGAAATGCTTTATAATTCCGTTTAGCGTGCCATTGTTTGGCAAAATCGATCATTCCATTTGCTACAGACTGATCATTAATAAGCTCTACGAATCCCAAGCCGCCCATTTTGGGATCAAAGGCGTTGTCTCGTTCAGCATGATTCATCACCGCAAAACGTGCTACGAGCCCTTCATCATCGTACATCAGGAAACGCTCGCACTCTCCATTCTCAAAAAAGGAGTTTTTATCGGGGTCAAAAATATTCTCGATCTCAAACCGAAAAGGAGGAATCCAGTTCGGGTCATTCTTGTAAATTTCGAATGGAAAAGAATGGAAAAGGTCTATCTGTTTTTTTTCGACGATCTTCTCAAAGCGGTATCCCATCGGAGCAAATCAATTGTTAACTTAACGCCGTCCCATTTCTAATGGGATTTTAAAGTACAAGCCCATGCGGGATAGTACAAGCGCAAAAATTTGAATAAACTGAAAGTATACTTTGGGCAGTTCGGACGACAAGTCATCAGTGAAGAAAAGAGGTTTTATTGTTCTTCTGCTGATCATCTCATGTGCAATATCGATCTATTTGTTTTTAGTAATTGAACCCGTGGCCGTTTATAACCTAAAATCTCCTCAACAGATCGATTCACTCATCACCCAATCTTTCCGTGAATTTAATATTTCGAATGCACAAGTGCGGACTGAAACCATTCGAATTGACAGCAGTTTTGCAAGAAGACAATACATTGTTGAAGTAAGTCCGGCTTTTTCGAAAACGTCCTTTCACTACAGACTTCATGAACGGCTATGGCCATATGATGCCAAGACAATTGGCGATGTAGAGTTTCCGGAAAAGAATATGCAGGTTCATGTTGAGTACAATGAAACGATTCATCGCACGATCTACCTTTACACAGAGACGGATAATTAGTGATTCAATTCAAGCCGACAATGAACACTATCTTTGAAATACAAAACGCTTTATTTTAAACTATGAAGTGGATTGAGCCTAAAAAATACCTGAATAAATTTAAGCTTTCGGAATTTCCCCAACCGGATATTATCCAGCTAAAATACCCGGTGTTGTTATGCCACGGCTATGGCGGATTTTCAACGCTTCTCTCTCCCGCCCCTATGCACAAACCTTGCATGCGACTTCGAAGTCTCGGCATCCAGGCTTTTGCCCCAAATATTGTTCCATACGGTACGATTGCCACACGGGCTGAACAATGGGTACGAATGATCGGCATCCTGCAAGAAAAATATGGCTATGAAAAGCTAAATGTGGTAGCTCACAGCATGGGCGGATTGGACATGCGATATGCCATCGCAAAACTTGGAGTTGCAGACTCAATTGCTTCTCTTACAACCATCGCTACACCGCACCGCGGGACGAGCCTCGCCGAACTTGTTTTGAACTCTCCGGATACCATCCGGGAAAAGCTTGCAGAATTTGTGGATTGGTTTGGCGAAAGTATTTACCCGACTACAAAAAGTGACGCCGTTGCAGCCGTTCAACAGTTAACCCGCGATTACATTTTAGATGAGTTCAACCCCACAATTCTGGATACGGACGGCATCCATTATTTTTCCTACAGCGCAGCCGTGGGCAAGGGCACAGAGCATCCGCTTCATCCGATTTACAGGCTTCAGAATCAGCTCATTTTTCAGAACGAAGGAATCAACGATTCTTTCGTTACAGACGAGAGTGCAAGATGGGGAAAACATCTCGGGACACTTAATATTAGTCATCTCGAGCAGATAGAAATACAGGTAAGTAAAGAACGGAGACCACTTGTAGAAAAATTCTGGATAGACCTATCTAAAAACTTGCGGAATAATAATTTATAGACTCTGATATAAAATTATTTTAATCTTTCGTTTTCTTTCTTTTGTGATCTTATCTGTTGGTTGCTAACTCAGGTTTATTGAGTCTAATTTATTCAAGAGTAGTGTGAGTGAGCAACATTTTAGCGACTGACCCGGTTCAGAAAATGGAAACTTGGGATAATAGATTTATACTAAAATTCGATGTCTCTCAAATCATCCAAAAGAGAGTAAGCCGTCAAATCGTATTGGATGGGAGTCAGAGATGCGTACCCTTTTTCGAGAGCAGAAATGTCGTTGTTTTCATCTTCATCCAGAAGCTGAAATTTACCGGTCATCCAGTAGTAAGAACGGTTGTGCGGATCGATGCGTCCTTCGAACTCTTCTACATATCGACTGTTTGCCTGGCGCACCCATTTGATTCCTTTTAATGGCCCCGAAGGTGCGTTCAAATTCAATGTTACCCCTCTGGGCAGGCCATGATTTAACACGTAGCCAATCACTTTTCTGGCGGCATCTTTACATCCGCTCAAGTCAGCATCTTCTTCGAAATCTGTACAAGAAACTGCGATGGACGGATACCCCAAAATGGTGCCTTCGGTTGCAGCACTTACCGTCCCGGAATAGAGAATATTGATCCCCGCATTACTCC
>CAYRDO010000195.1:0-7865 GCA_964422985.1 uncultured Rhodohalobacter sp.
ATTGTCAGCTCCCAGCTCATACTCAGCATAAAATAGAGAATGAAGAAAATCCGGAAGAGGTCCCCAATCATATTTACGATCCCATCAGACAGGAGTTCACTGAGGGCTTCAATATCGCTAGTGGTTCTGGTAATCAGCCGCCCGATCGGATTTTTATCAAAAAACTGAACGTGCAGCGATTGTATTTTCTCGAAAACCGCATTCCGAATTCTGAAGAGTACACCTTGCCCAAACCATCGTGTGATGTAAGTGTTGATGATTAGGACTACAAACTCCCCGACAAGTGCAAGTATCAGGAGTGTGATAATCCACATCAGTCCGTCTACATCCCCGTCTGTGATGTGATCGTCAACCGCAATTTGGGTCAGTTTCGGACCAATCGTTCCCAAGAAGGATGCAGTAAGGGTGAGTACAATCGCTAAGATAGCCCACCAACGGTACGGTTTAAAAAAGTAGTAAAGCCGCCGAATCAATACAGAATCGACGGCTTCATTATCACGTTCAGATTTCAAAACACACTTCTAATTAGAAACGGTCAAAGTTATCGAACGGAGTTCGCGGCGTAATATGCTTAGGCGCCCGTGATGAGCCTTTATTATCATTGTTATCATTTCGGCTTTTATCGGGTCGTCTCCGCTTGCGTTCTTTCGAAGAAGAACTGCTACTGCTGCGACTTCGTTTCTTTCTATCAGAAGAAGAACTCTTTCGCTTTCTGAAGCGCTTCTTACTTTTACCTGATGATTTGCGGCTTCGTTTGTTATCACTTTTGTTTCCGCCACCACCAGAGCTGTCATTGGCTTCTTTAATATACACTTTCTGCTGCACGATACCTTTCTCCTGCGATGGATTTGTATAAATCGGTCGCAGCTCGGTAGCAAGCCATGCAGGGAAAAATTTATCCCGAGCCTCTCGCAGCAATACAAATGGATTCGTATATCTGGCTGAGAAGTGGCCAATTACAAGCAATTTGGTTTGAGCTTCATTAGCAACTCGCGCCGCATCTGCTGATGTGGAGTGGCCTGTTTCACTAGCTTTTTCCGCCAAAGACTCGCTGAAAGTAGCCTCATGATACAAGATGTTTGTATTCATGGCCAGCTTCACAGCATTCGGACAGTATTTAGTATCAGTTACATAGGCAAAGCTATCTCCGGGTCGCGGATGTCCTACAATATCGTAGGACTTAATAATAGTACCATCTTCCAACTCTACATCTTCACCGGCTTTCAGTGCTTTGTATTGAGCATCTTCAGTAATTCCCATCGCTTCTGCTTTTTCAGCGTCCACTTTTCCGGGTTTATCTTTTTCCTGAAATCGATAACCAATACAAAATGTAGAGTGATTTAACGGTCTTGCTTCTACATAGTATTCCTTTTCATCCACTACTCGCTCTTCTTCAAAGTCTTCTTCGACCTCAACAAAATTGATGTCAAAGTTGAGATCAACATTTGCAAAGTTCAGATTCCACTCAACATATTCTTTGATTCCTTTCGGACCAATTATATTCAGTGATTTGTCTCGCCGCTGTAGTTGAAGTGTGGAAAGAAGTCCGATAATTCCGGAGAAGTGATCGACATCGAAATGGGTGATAAAGATGTTTTCGATTTTAGACCGTTTGAGCCCGGCCTGTAACATCCTCATTTGAGCGTTTTCACCACAATCGAAAAGATGAACATCTCCTTCTCTCCAAAGTGCAACGGATGGTAAGTGTCTGGTTGCAGTTGGCGTTGCTGAGGCAACACCTAAGGGTACAATAATCATTGTTTTTTCTCCCGTATGTTTTATGGGCTTTTGCCGTCAAACAAAAGGTCCCCGTTTTTATGTTTTATATTTGAGCCAATTCTTGTTCAAGTAGTTGTTTGCGGTACATGTCAGAGTAACGCCCTTCTACTTCTAATAATTCATCGTGAGTCCCAGATTCTATAATTGAACCCTCCTCAATATAATAAATTGTATCGGCGTTTTTAACTGTAGAAATCCTGTGTGAAATCATAATAGTTGTTACGTGTGCAAGCTTCACCCTCAGATGCTCTAATATCGCATCTTCTGTTTTCGTATCAACGGCGCTGAGCGAGTCATCAAAAATTACAATGCCGGGTTTCTTTATTATTGCCCTGGCAATCGCCGTTCTCTGCTTTTGTCCGCCTGAAAGAGTAATTCCTCTTTCTCCAACAAGTGTCTCAAATTTTTTCTCAAAATCCAAAATATTCTCTAATACTTGTGCGCTGTCGGCGGCTTCCTCAATCTGTTTCATGGATGCTTCTTTAACGCCAAAAGCGATATTTTCTTTTACAGTAGTTGAGAATAAAAATGTTTCCTGCGGTACATATCCGATGACTCTTCTTAAATCTCGCAGTTTCCACTCTTTAATATTCACTCCGTCAATAAGAATTTCTCCTTCGTAAGGATCAAATAACCGAGGTATTAAATTTACAAGAGTAGTTTTTCCAGCTCCTGTGCGTCCGACAATTGCAATATTACTACCCGCCGGAATTTTCATACTTATATCTTTGATCGCAAACTCATCAGATCCAGGATATTTAAAACTAACATTCCTCAGTTCAATTTCACCTTGTACATCTTTCAAAGCTCTGCCGGATGTTTTCTCTTTATCCCGAATTTCAATTGGTTCTGAGAGCATGTTATTAATACGCTCCCAAGATGCCAGAGATTTTTGAAGTGTATTTACGGTATAACCAAGTGCGGCCACAGGCCATGTAAGATAAGCTACGTAGATTACAAATTCGGCAATATTTCCAATAGTAATCGCACCATCAATCACCATCATTCCTCCTTTCCATACCACAATAACTACGGATATACCAATCAACAAGTTCAACGTGGGGTGAAACAGAGATTCAACAAGGTCGAGCCGTAATTTTTTTACACGATAATCATCACTTTCTTTTTCAAACTTTTGCTGTTCATAGCCCTGACGGTTGTACGCTTTGATGAGCCGGATACTTCCAAATGTTTCATTGGCTTTTCCTGCTATCCTGGAGTACTGTTCTTGAATAATTACCTGATATTTATTGATATATCCACTTACCCAGTAGGCAAATGCTGACAAAAATGGCAATGGCAGGAGCGCCCAAAACGTAAGCGTGGGGTTTACTATAATCATCATCGCGATGATAAATCCTGCCCGGGTGAAGGTATTAATCGTATACATCAAAACCGGTCCAAAATATTCCCGAACCCGTGCAACATCTTCCGTCGCCCGTACATAAATTTCGCCGGATGTATTGGAAGCAAAATATCTTTGAGGAAGTATCAGCAATTTGTCCATCACCCGGTTGCGAATATCAAACTCAATTTTTCGGGAGCTTACAATCAGTGTCTGACGAGTGGCAAAAAGAAGAACTCCATAGAGAATTACCGTTCCAACAAGGAGTAATGAGTTGTAGGCAAGAATTTCCCCTGCTTCGCTGGAAAAGAGTATCTCCATCATAGAATCAAACTCCCCACTTTGATCCCCACCTAATTGCTCCACCCTATCCATTGTTCGACGGATGAGAACAGGTATCCAAATCAGGAAAAAATTAGAACCGGTTAGAAAAAGCGCACCCAGCAGAATAGTCCACTTATACTTTTTCAGATATCGGTTAAGTTTTTTGAAGGAGTCCAAAGTTGAGCTTTTTTCTTGCTAATCCCTTTCTTCTAAGATATAGGTAGAAACGAACCTTTTTACAATTTCATTCAGAATTTTTCAAGCCAATCATTAGCTAATTTATAACCCGATCGATAGGCGTCGTCCACGGTGTTACCGTTCAAATAATCCCCGACCAGCGCGAGCGGAGCATCTTCATCTTCCAGCTCTAAATACGGACTATCGATCACTTTTTCAGCCCGGCTGTATCGCCAGAAGTGCAGTTGATGCCACTTAGGAGCAGCAGCCCATCCTCCGGCAATTTGAGCAAATTCATCCAGCATTTTATCGCTTACTGTCTCTTCATCCTGATTTCGATGCTCTCTTGTAAACGATTCTGAGGCGTGAATTACAAAAGAGGTTTCCTGAGTGTTGCGTTTTAGATTCTCATTTGAAATAAATTCCAAAGGACTATTTCTGCAAAAAACACCTTGCCACTTTGGAACATTATGGGAACCATATCCTGCCATCAAAGAGTAAGCAGGTCGATATGAAACTTCGTCAATCTGGCGCACAATTTTCAACGTGTTTGTTTCATCAATCGTTGAAGCAATAATTCCATAGGCCTGTGGTGCCGGGAGAGCTATAATAACAGCATCGGCTCCAAAGGTGTTGCTGGATGTCAGGTTCATCATCCATGAACGTTTTTTGGATCGATTTGTACCGAAATAGGTCAATCCCCCAACTTTAGTTTCTGTCTGAATATCTACCCAACGCCCCAGGTATTTACCGATTTTGTTCATTCCACCGGTTGATGTATAAAAAGCTTCGCTAGATAGATTTGGTGGAGAATTTAAGATTTTTTCACCATCGTAGGTTACGAACTGATTCCCCCAGGTCTGAATCAAATTTTGATCGAGCAATTCTGCTGTAAACTCTCGGAATTCATTGGACTTCACGCCAAAATACGAAAGCCCGTGATCCATCTTCGACGCAAGATCTTTCCCGGCGTAACGTGTAGCCATTCTACCGCCGTATCCCTTGCTCTTTTCAAAGATTGTGACTTCATGTCCCGCATTGGCTAAAATTCTGCCTGCCGTAAGACCAGAAAGTCCTGCTCCAATAATTCCAATAACCATACCTTAAACTAAATTCTTTTGGATGAAATTAGATTTAACGTCGTGCTGAAGTTAATGAATGATTCACTCTACTTCTTATCTTTTTTTGAATCAACCAGATAGTCGTATAAGTACGTAGCTTCTGAATCTCTATTTTATTTCAAATAAATTTACGGAAGCCTCAACTGCATTTTTATCCAATAACGCAGGCCAGTAAGCAACTACCTCGCTGGCTTTAGGGCGACCACCGGCAAAACCGGTAACTCCACTTGGGCCAGTTAAAATAAGCGGTGCAATCTCTTTCCCAAAGCGTTCAAGATCTTCTTTTGAATCTCCATGAACCGAAATTCTCATCTGCACTTCATTCAAATCGCTTTGATCTTTTTCGAACTCAGTAATGTCTTCATTACAAGCATTCACTCCAACAAATTCCACATTGGTTTCTCTGAATATGATTCCAAGGTTTTCAGCGCGTTTTAGTAAAACATCTCCAGCCTTCCGGGCTTTCCTGAGAGCGTTTGGCCAACTGTAAACCAAGGTTGATGAGAGTTTAAACCCATCCGTATAACTGGCAGAAATTTTGTATGTCGGGGTATCCGGCCGACCTTTGATTCCCCACACTTTCACCCGGTTGTTCCCATCTTGTTTGATCTGAATACTGGTGAAATCTGCAATGCAATCAGGCGTGATGTATTCTTTTGGATCTCCAATTTCATAAAGCAGTTGTTCTTTCACTGTCATTTCTGATATCAGTCCGCCGGTTCCATCATGTTTGGTTACATAAAACGATCCGTCCGGCTTAGCTTCAATGATTGGAAAACCGATGTTCACAAAATCATCTACCGTTTCCCAGTCTGTAAAATTTCCACCGCTCACTTGTGCCCCGCACTCTATAATATGTCCGGCAACAGTTCCGGCCGCCATCAGATCAAAATTTTCAAAATTCCAGCCAAATTCATAAACCATCGGAGCGAGTGTCAATCCGGTATCCGTCACCCGACCTGTAATCACGATATCCGCGCCTTTTTTAAGCGCCTCCACAATCGGTCGACAACCGAAATAAACATTGGCGCTTAACAGATCATCTTTTACGGTTCGGATGGATTCGGCGGTCTCCATATTCTCAAGTTCGTGACCCGCTTCAATCAATTCATTCAAATTCGGCAGGATGTCATCTCCATCAACAACAGCAATTTTCAGTCCAGTAACTCCGGCTTTTTCAGCAACTTCAAGAACTGCATCTTTGCACGAATTTGGGTTTACACCACCTGCATTCGAAATCACCTTTACCCCGTCATGCCTGATCTCTTGCAATGTCGCCTCAATCACATCCACAAAATCACGGGCATAGCCATACTTGTCATTTCGCATACGCTGTTTTTGCATGATCGACATCGTAACCTCTGCGAGATAATCCATTACCAGGTAATCAATTTTTCCATTTTTTACCTGATCTATAGGAGCGTTTGGCAGATCACCCCAAAAACCTTGTCCTGATGCAATTTTGATCTTTTCTTTCATTATGACTTTGTTCGTTGTTTACAATATCACTGAAACTGGTACTGAGTACTCGCAAATATGTGATGGCGCAAGCATCCCGCTTGTGACCTGTATCTAAAGGGACAAGTCTGGAAACTTGCACCAGCCCAGGGTTCGTTGTTTGTGGCTTGTGCTTTGCTATTTACAATTGACAACAAACCACCAACAATAATTTCATTATAAGATGAATTTTATCTGATTTATAATCATTTTCTGCCAGCTGAACATTTTAAAATAATGATTATCTACAATGCTATTTCCAATTGCCGCGCTAATTGCTAACGATGCTGTTATTTTTGGAATTCTCATGGCGATTCTTGCCATCATTTTTATCACATCAAATAGCGATCATCCGTTCTGGCAAAAGTTTTATACATTTGTACCAGCACTTCTCCTCTGTTATTTCATTCCATCGTTGCTAACTACTTTCGGAGTTGTTAATGAAGCAGAATCCAATCTCTATTTTGTTGCTTCACGTTATCTGCTCCCTGCCTGTTTGGTTTTATTAACCTTGAGCATCGACTTCAAAGGAATTCTAAATCTAGGACCAAAGGCAATCATCATGTTCATCACCGGTACGGTTGGTATTCTGATTGGTGGTCCGCTGGCAATAATTATCGTTGGATTTTTCAATCCTGAAGTGGTTGGTGGCGCCGGACCAGAAGCCGTTTGGCGCGGACTTTCAACAGTTGCCGGTAGCTGGATTGGCGGTGGTGCAAATCAAGCGGCTATGTATGAGGTCTTCGGGCCAAGCGATGAACTCTTTGGTGCAATGGTTACCGTTGACATTATCGTCGCTAACATCTGGATGGCATTTCTGCTTTATGGCGCCGGAATATCTGATCGTGTAGACGGATGGTTCAAAGCCGATTCCTCTGCAATTACGGACCTGAAAAACAGTATTGAAGAATACCGCGCAAGTATTGCCCGTGTTCCTACATTCTTGGATCTGGTGAAACTGGGTGCCGTTGCATTTGTCATTACAGCTTTAGGACATTTAGCCGGGGATACAATCGCACCATGGATTTCTGAAAACGCTCCCCTGCTTAGACAGTTTAGTCTCGATTCCGCTTTCTTCTGGATTATCGTTGTTGCCACCACAGGCGGATTGATTGCATCCTTTACCAGAATTCGAAAGCTTGAAGGGGCTGGTGCATCAAGAATCGGCAGTATATTTATCTACATTTTAGTGATGACTATCGGCATGAAAATGGATATCTCGTCCATGCTAGATGCGCCCGGATTCTTAATGATTGGCGCCGTCTGGATTTTGATTCATATCATCTTGCTTCTCTCCGTTGGGAAATTAATCAACGCTCCATTCTTCTTTACTGCGGTTGGCAGCCAGGCAAATATTGGTGGGGCAGCTTCAGCGCCGATTGTGGCATCTGCATTTCATCCTGCACTCGCACCGGTTGGTGTGTTGCTAGCTGTTTTGGGATATGCTCTCGGAACGTATGCCGCGTACATGTGTGCGTTATTGATGCAAGCTGTGAGTTAGTTATACTATTATTGATCGGCTGGCGATTGAATTTTTCGCCTGCTGAATCTAACAGTTGCAGCTTTAAAATTCGGCAGCCGAGAAAGAACTCGACAGCCGAAATTAATAGCTATTTATTCAC
>CAYRDO010000196.1:0-7778 GCA_964422985.1 uncultured Rhodohalobacter sp.
AACAACCTGGAACGGACTCACAAAATCGGGTCGGGTCGCTTCAAACGGAACCTATTTCTATTCTATTGAAACTTCGCAGGGACACTCAAACGGAAAAATTCTTTTGGTGGATTGATGGGTAGATCCAGATTCATATCACTTTTATTTTTGATCCTTCTGATGTCGGGATCGATCGCAAACCTGTCCGCTCAAGACTATAGCGGCGGATTTATCGGTTCATTTTCAAGAATGGGATTTTCTCCACGCGGAATGGGGATGGGAAATGCAATGACATCTGTCACCAGCGAAGGAAGTTATAGTTACTATAACCCCGCTTTTGCAGCTGTTCAATCAGACCTGATTCAAATTGATGCCGGAACTGCCATCCTTCCGTTTGATCGGCAACTCAATATGGCTCACTCCCATTTTCAACTGCCACCGTCGGCCGGACTTTCTGTTAGTTTGTTACACGGACGAGTGGGAAATATCGACGGACGTGATCTGAACGGATATCATACCGGAGATCTTTCAACTAACGAATTTCAACTTATCGGGAATTTTGGTCTCCGATTTTCCGACTCTTTTTGGGCGGGTATTGGTATCAAATATAACCTGGCCCGATATCACCCTGAAATGCCAACCACATCCGGAATAGGTCTCGATCTCGGTGTTCTCATTAAACCGGTATCAAAACTGAATATTGGAGTTACGGTTCAGGATCTGCTGGCTTCATATCGTTTTAATTCCTCAGATCTGTTCGGAACTGATGCAGCAAACAATCAACAGTTTTTCCCGATTCGAATGATTGCCGGTCTCTCCTATCAATTAAGTGATGATTGGCTGATCAGTGTGGATCTTGAAAACCGTCGGCACACGTTTGAAATAATCTCTGTTGATAATGAAAACACGCAATCGATCAGTCGGATTGAAGAAACTTCAGTGAGCCACTTTTTAAGAACCGGTACAAGCTACCAACTTCATGAGCGGTTTACACTTCGTGCCGGAATGCAGCTCAATAATTTGGAAGATGAGAATGATCTTCAACCAGCTGCCGGATTTTCCCTACATTTACCCTACGATTCACTGTCACCCTCAATCGACTATGCATTCGTCAGAGAACCCTCGGGACTTTCAACCATGCACGTTTTTGCAATCCGCCTGAATTTATGATTGAATCAATAAAGTATAAAGTAAATGTCATTCCGGGTCTGGCCCGGAATCTCCGTTCGTTAACCAAGACCGGGGATTCCGGCTCGGTGGCCGGAATGACGGTGTTCATATCTTTGCTTTTATTTTTCGGCTGTATAACTCAAGTCAACGCCCAAGATACAGGAAGCGGTCTCGATTTTCTGAATATCGGTCCGTCATCGCGAATGCTATCCATCTCCGAAGCTACAACCGCATCAGCAACCGGGCCTTCCGCTATTTATTCAAATCCATCTCTTTTGGTATTGGATGAGCAATCCAGTTTGGATGTCAGTTATACTCTTTGGGTTGCCAATGTAAAGAATCAGTTTGCCGCCCTGAATTTTATCAAAAATGATCGGGCCTATGCATTTGGCGTTTATTCATCCGGAAGTGATGGCTTTGAAGCAAGGGATCGGCCGGGGCCGTCTGCCGGAAATTTTTCCATTCGCTATCTCTCGTTGTCGGGCGCGATCGCTCAAAAACTGGGACCTTTCTCAGTGGGTATAACCGGACAATATTTGCGCGAAGAGGTGTTCCAATTTCGGGCTTCCGGGTATGCCTTTAATGCGGGAGTGACCACATCATTTATGAACGACAAAATCCGGGCGGCTGCGGCCATCAAAAATATTGGGAATATGGAAAGCCTGGATGAAGAATCGACACCTCTGCCCTCTTCATTTAATGCGGGTGTATCAGCCAGTCTGATCCAGTTCAACACGCCGGGGCAAAATGATCTGCCGGTACTTCTTAGCCTTATTGCTGATTGGAATCAACCCATTGAGGAAAATCCAACCAATGATTTCATAGAAAACAATGAAACCGATGGATTTTTTACTCTTGCAATGGATCTGAATATAGGTGATCTTTTGTTCGTTCAAGGCGGTTACCGATGGGGACCCACGGAGCGCCCATTCAGTTTCGGGCTAGGCCTGGCTATTGAATCAGTTCGGGTGAATTACGCCTTGGTGCCGTTTTCAACAGGATTTGGAACCGCTCACTCCTTTGGAATTCAATACTATTTTTGATTGTTGGGGCTGACATGAGTCAAATCAATAAACTGGAAAAGCTATATGAAGGACTAAGCAGCTCCAAGCCCATCACCCTCTTTGTAGCTCCCCGAATTCGATACACTTACAAAAAATCAGACTATCTCTACCTTTTTTACAAGAATATACTGGACTCTCCCGATTACAATCTTTTTGATGTCAGCGCGATCGGTCATCTCAAATTTGTGATTCATCAACTGATAAAAGGGGATTGTGTGCTGCATTACCATTGGATTCAATTCTCAGGCTTTTGGTCTGGTCTTGGATACCTATTCAAAATGTTCTGTGTGTATCTTTACGTTTTGGCCGGCGGAAAGCTGGTATGGTCGTTACATAATAAAATGCCGCCTGATTGCAACAATCCCTGGCTCCATCGAAAAGTCCGGGGTTGGCTGGCCAAAGAGGCCGACCGGTTGGTGATTGAGTGTGAATCTGCCATCGAAGAAATTTCAGAATTCTTTGACGTCTCAAAAGATAAGTTTTGTGTATGGCCCCATCCCGGATATCCGCCCCAACTGATGCCAAGAGCTGCTGCTATTGAAGCAATTAACCATCGTTACCAGGTTCAGATAAAAATTCAGGACCGCGTCTTTTTGATGTTCGGGCATATAAGCTCTTACAAACAGATCGACAAGGTCTGCAACATCTTTAAAACTCAACCGATACATAAAAAACTGCTAATCGTAGGGCCTGTTAAAAAAGGACAGATGGCCTACTATAAACAAGTCCGAAAGATGGTTCGGGATCAAAATAACATACTTCTGATTCCACAATTCATCAAAGAGAGATGTGTTCCCGAATTTATGAATGCGGCGGATTTTATGGTTTTTAACTATCGGGATGTATTAAGCTCCGGCGGAGTACCGCTCGCAAAAAGTTATGACAAAACGATTCTCCTCCCTAAAAAAGGCTGCTTAGCTGAGCAGAAAGGTGAAAATCTAAAATTTTTTGAAAATCAAGAGGAATTGAAAGAGATTATTCAGGATTTATAACCTGTTTTTCTGATGAATTTATTTTATCTAGAGAACAGGTTCTAACAAATTTATCATCATGAGTGCTAATAAATTTCTCGCTATAAGCCTTGTTTTGCTTTCCATCCTCTTCATTTCCTGTGGATCTGATTCGCCGGTTGATCCGAAAGAAGAAGAGAAGAATATTCCTATGGGAGACTTCTCATTATTATCACCCGAACACGAATCGACTCTGACGAATTATCAACCCACACTTAAATGGCAGAAAGTTGAAAATCCTGATAATAATAACATCTCCTACGAAATTCGGCTCAGCACAAAAAACCCACCTACAACAGTCATTACCGAGGGGCATGCAACACCGGAATATGAATTAGAACATGATCTGAAACCCGGCAAAACCTATTACTGGCAAGTGATTTCAAACCTAAGCAGTGGCGAAAGGTTTAAAAGTAAAGAGATCTATTCGTTTACATATATGGAAGAAACGGGTACCGCTATCATTGTTAATGACGATCTGGGAATGCCTCTTAGATATTCACATTCTTTAGAATTTTTTGATAACAAGTTATGGTTTTTCGCAGGATTGGCAGAAGGACATGAACAAGATGATATTTGGTATAGTGAAGATGGCATTCAATGGGACCAGGGAGTCGACGCAAACCTTTTTCACCCTCGCTTAACGCATACCAGTCTTGTCTACAATGACAAAATGTGGATTTTGGGTGGAACCGTTGTTGGCAGATTTTTTAGTGATGTTTGGAATACCGACGATGGATTGAATTGGAATGAAGTAACAGATAGTGCTCCTTTCGGAATGCGTTATAATCATTCAAGTTCAGTGTTTGATGATAAAATGTGGGTGATTGGAGGGCACGTAATCAGTCAGGATATGGAATCAGAAGAGACCGTTAATAATGTTTGGTACAGTACCGATGGAGAAAATTGGACTCAAGCTACGGAGAATGCGGATTTTCAACCCAGATTAGGCCATCAAAGTGTAGTTTTTGACGATAAATTATGGGTCATCGGTGGTTTGCAAAGAACTGACGATGATGACACTTACTTTAAAGATGTTTGGTACAGTGAAAATGGAGTGGACTGGACATTGGCTACGGATGATATTGGAATCGGTGATATTCTGGATTTTGAAAGTATAGTTTATGATGACAAAATTTGGATCATTGGTGGCATTCGGCCGGAAGGTAATGTCAGCAATGATATCTGGTATAGCAGTGATGGAATAAATTGGGAAAAAGCACCACCATTCTTTGGACGTGTAGATCATGCTGTTACTGTTTTTCAAGACAAGATCTGGGGCGTTGGCGGAGGATCGCAAGATTCGGATTATTCTGATGTAAATGATTCCTGGTACCTGAATGTACCCTAATCAGTCTCCTTAAAGATTGTAAAGAAGCTTGATGCTTTCGCCGGGAATGATTAATCATGGAATGTCGCTTGTAGTAGGACACTGAATCCCTACTTTAATCCTCAACCTTATGAAATCATTACTTCTTCTGATTGCGAGTTTTCTCATCACCTCAGGGCTGTTTGCGCAAGACTATGCCATAGAGCAGCTCGAAAATTCACCGCGGCACCATGAATGGGTGGAAGTAGAATACGACGGACGAACTGTCCATAGCTTTGTTGCCTATCCCGAAACCAATGAAGAAACACTGGCTGTTATCGTCATCCATGAAAACCGTGGACTCAATGATTGGGCCCGAAGTTTTACCGATCAGGTGGCCGAGGCCGGCTATATTGCCATCGCACCGGACCTTCTCTCCGGATTTAGTAATGAGTATGAACGAACTACCGACTTCCCTACTTCCGATGCCGCCCGTGATGCTCTCTACACTCTCGATCCGGAACAGATCACGCAAGACCTTCATGCCGTTCGGGAATACATCAGCAATGTTCCCGCATCAACCGGAACTGTAGTTGTAGCCGGATTCTGCTGGGGCGGATCTCAAACCTTTCGCTATGCTACCAATAGCGATCAGCCTGAAGCCTTCATGGTATTTTATGGTTCTGCACCGGAAGATCCCGAAGCTGTTCAACAAATCAGTGCGCCGGTCTATGGATTTTATGGTGAGAACGATCAGCGTATTAACTCGGGAATTCCGGCTATTGAAGAGATGATGAATGAGTATGGCAAAACCTACGAATATGAAATTTACGAAGGTGCTGGTCATGCATTTATGCGGGCCGGTGACGATCCAAATGCAGACGAAGCTTCCAAAGCCGCCCGCGATGCTGCCTGGGAACGACTAAAGGGGTTGCTTGATGATATAAGTATGTAAACAGAGTCCTTTGTTCAGTTTTAACCGCAGAGGACGCTAAGGATCGCAAAGTTTTTTAAAACATATCTTCTCTGCGCTCTCAGCGGTTATTTTTTATTTTGATCACCGACTGAAATCATCAAATAGCCTAAAACTGGCGCAAGTGTTAAATCCGGTTTTTTAAAGCACAAATTGGAATAAAGTTAGATAATACCTCGCTTGAAATAATCTATTTACCATTAGTAATCCGAGGATGTCACTTGTACCCAAGCTTTTTACAAAGGAAAATGGGAACAATTTTAACCGCAGAGGACGCTAAGGATCGCAGAGTTTTTTTAAAAGTATACCTTTGCGTTTCTTCGCGATCTTTGCGGTTATCTTTTTTATTTTGCTCGACGACTGAAATCATCAAATAGCCACACTTCGCTCAATGCGTACATTAGACATCGCCGTTGCACAATTCCAACCCAAAGATGGAGACAAAGAGTACAATCTATCGGTCATTGAAAAATTAACGGCCAAAGCAAAAGAACAAGACGCCGAGATGGTCAGTTTTCATGAACTATGCATTACGGCCTACACTCACCTGAAAGATTTGAGTAAGCAGGAACTGGATGACCTGTCGGAAGAGATTCCAAATGGCAAAAGTACTCAACACCTGATTCAGCTCTCCAAAAAATACGATATCCCTATCTTGGCGGGACTTGTGGAAAAAGATGGCGACAACTATTATAACTCGTACATCTGCGTGGATAGATCCGGTGTTCTGGGAAAACATCGGAAAATTCATCCGTTTATCAGTGAATATCTTTCGGCCGGAGAAGAATACACCGTATTTGAATGGAACGGATGGACATGCGGAATCCTGATCTGCTATGATAATAACGTGATCGAAAATGTGAGAGCGACTACCCTTTTAGGCGCCGAAGTGATGTTTGCTCCGCACGTTACCATGTGCACACCCTCTTCCATGCCGGGGCGCGGATATGTAGATGACGAACTCTGGCAAAATCGAAAACTCGACCCCGTTCCGCTTCGGATGGAGTTCGACGGACCCAAAGGGATGGGTTGGTTGATGCGATGGCTCCCCGCCCGCGCATTCGACAATGGAATCTACTACGCTTTTACCAATCCAATCGGCTACGACGGCGAGCATTTGAAAAACGGCAACTCACTGATTCTTGATCCTTATGGTGATGTTATGACAGAAATCAAATCATTTGACGACGAAGTTACTACGGCAACGATTACATCAGACAAATTGAAACTTGCCGGCGGCTACCGATACAGAAATGCCCGCAAACCGGAACTATTCAGAGATATTTTGGGGGGCGATCATGAGTCTGAAATTCAGCCATCGTGGATGAGTGATTGATCGGAAAACAATTAGTAGAAACCGCAAAGTTCGCTGAGGATCGCAGAGTTTTTTTACATGTACCTCAGCGTTCCTCCGCGCCTCTGCGGTTAATAATTCTAAGGTCTCAATCTGCCCAACATTCGTGGAAATGGAATGGTCTCCCGAACATGTTGCAAGCCGCAAATCCAGGCAACGGTTCTCTCGAGTCCCAGTCCGTAACCGGCATGCGGAACCGATCCAAATTTTCGCAGATCGAGATACCAGTTGAACAGATCCTCAGGCAGATCGTGCTCGGCAATTCGTTCTTCCAAGACTTCGAGACTATCTTCACGCTCGCTTCCGCCAATAATCTCTCCATATCCTTCAGGGGCAAGTACATCGAGGGCAAGTGCAAGTTTATCATTTTCGGGATCACGTTTCATATAAAATGCCTTCACTTCGGCGGGATACCTGTGAATCATCAACGGAGTGTCGTATTGCATGGTAAGAATGGTTTCATCACTCCCTCCAAAATCTGAACCCCATTCAAAATTGGCAGCCGATTCTTTCCAAACCGGGATATTTCTCAAATCCTCTTCAATCTGATCTATACGCGCATGAATCTCTTTGATCCGCTGATCGATTTGAGCTTTTCGCCATTTCTTGGCTGAGCCATACTCTTTTTTGATCTCCTCCTCTTCCTTCCGGATCTCTTTCAACTCCTCTTGTCGATCCGATTCCATTTGGTCCAACAACTCTGCCGTTTCCTTACTTTTCAATTGCTCCACAGCATCGGAATAGGAAATTCTGATGAACGATTCATTCGCTGCTTTTTCCAAATACGTGGTATCTCGTTCGAGAATCTCCAGCTCAGATTTATTTTCTTCGAGCACTGTCTTCACAATAAACTGCAGCATCGATTCGGCCAGGTCCATATTCATCGCCAGATCGTAGAACGCCATTTCCGGTTCAATCA
>CAYRDO010000197.1:0-7774 GCA_964422985.1 uncultured Rhodohalobacter sp.
AATTCCTTTCTCTTCAAGTATGGCATCTGCATTGGCGGTAACTGGTCCATTTGCCCCTTCAGAGATTATTTTCGCCCGAATGTTCCCGGCATTGTTTCGATTGATCTGATCCTCCTTCGCTGCGGGAATCAATACATCGCATTCCAGTTCAAGAAGTTCACTGTTTGAAATCTTTTCAGCACCAGTAAATCCCTCCAGCATATTATTATTCTCTTTTGAATACCGGATGGCTTCAGGAATATTGATTCCTTCTTTGTTGTAATACCCACCTGAAACATCACTAATAGCGATAATTTTCGCGCCCTGTTCGTACATAAGTTGAGCCGAAACAGACCCAACATTTCCGAATCCCTGTACGGCTACGGAAACATCATTGGGCATCATTCCCAGCTTGTTCAATCCTGCCAACGTTACTGTAACCACTCCTCGGCCCGTTGCTTCCTTTCGTCCCTGTGAACCACCAAGAATAATCGGCTTGCCTGTCACAACAGCCGTCTGAGTTCGTTGGGCGTTCATGCTGTATGTATCCATGATCCACGCCATAATTTGCTCGTTTGTATTCATATCCGGTGCGGGGATATCTTTGTCAGGTCCAAAAACGTCAAGCAGATTGGCTGTATAGCGTCGGGTGATGCGTTCGAGTTCTGTTTTCGATAACTCTTTAGGATTACACCGAACGCCGCCTTTCGCGCCTCCAAATGGTACATTAACAACCGCACACTTCCAGGTCATCCATGAGGCGAGTGCTTTTACTTCGTCCAGGTTTACATCCGGAGCAAACCGAATTCCACCTTTTGATGGACCCAGTACGTTATCATGAATCACGCGATATCCTTCAAAAACTTCAATTCTTCCATCATCCATAATTATGGGAATGGAAACAGTTATCTGTTTTACGGGACTCGATAAGTACTGGAACATTCCCTCGTCCAGGCCAAGTACATCCGCTGCAAAACGGAATCTTTCCATCATAGATTCGAAGGGCGTCTCTGCACTTAATTTAGGCCCCGGTTCCTTATAAATAGCAGTGTTATAATGATTTTTTTGAGATGACATATAATACCTGTGGAAGCGCTTGTTTGAATTGTTATAGTCGATTTTGTCAATTTTCCATCGATAAAATACTGGCTTTTTCAGCAAGGAGAAACTCTTTTTTTTGACCTGCTTTTTTCTCTTTTTTTGGGACAATATTTTTCCCTAAAGAGTTGTTTTATTTATCTCTAAAGTTGTTTGATTTTCTTTTAAGATAATGTAAGGAGAAAATTATCATTCCGTTTTTTCCATCTCTTGAGCAGCAGAGAATGATAATTGAGTTTTTTTAGTTGAAATTTAGAACAAAATAGGCCATACTATTTAGGCTTTTGGATTCATTATAGACAATATCTCTACATGAATTGCTAATTTTTAACCCATGGAAACCGACGTACTTGTACTAAATCAAGACTATCAGCCGCTTAGCATCTGCTCCGTACAACGGTCCGTAAAATTGTTGTTCCTGGAGAAAGCTGAGTTATTGCATGATGATCCCGATAAGGTAATCCGAACCGTTGATGATGAGTATTCCTATCCATCTGTGATACGGCTGAGACGTTACATCAACCTTCCTTATGCTAAAATTGTGCTTTCACGGCGTAATATCATGAAAAGAGATCGGCATACCTGCCAGTACTGCGGAACCAAGTCTGATCTAACGCTGGATCACGTAATGCCTCGAAGCAGAGGTGGTGAAGATAGCTGGGAGAATCTTGTTACGGCATGCAATCATTGCAATGTAAAGAAAGGAAATCGCACTCCTGATGAAGCCAAAATGCCATTGGATGTGGAACCTTACCGGCCTGTGCACATTACGTTCTTCCAAAACCTTCTAGGCGGTGTGCAAGAACACTGGAAACCATATCTCTACATGTAAAAAGACTGTAATCCCAAGCGATCAGTTTGCCTGGTTGAGTAGCGTCATTATGTTTTCCTGCCTCAAGCTCTCCTGATTTTCAATGGCTTGTAAAGTTGACTGAGCTGTTCTTAAGATTTCGTTGGCTCGTTCATTTTCTCCACTTTCCATCAAATATGCTGCGTATTGTATACTTGCCAGGGCATGTTCAAGAGAGTTTTCATTGTGCACTCTTTCCACTTTTTTAAAACCATCCTCAAAATAGGATTTGGCTGTTTCCAGGTCATCTTTTTCCAAATATGTTGTACCAATACTAACCATGGTTCTTGCCGTAAGAGAATGATCGGGAGAGAGGTTGTTGTAGAAGGTTTGGTATGCCTGATTATAAAGTTGGAGTGCCGAATCTGGTCGACTCGTTTCCAGCATCAGTTTTGCAATCGTAAATTTTGTGATCGCAGTATTGGTGTGATTATGTCCAAGTTGTTCCAGCCGGATACGATAGGCTTCATTAACATACTCCAGAGCTTCAGGTATTTTGCCTTGTTCAGTGTGCGAGATGGCAAGATTGTTGAGTGTAAGGGCTACAAAAGGATGATTATCTCCATACAATTTTCGGCGAACGGTTAATGCACGATTCAGAAGACTATCCGCTTCCTGATAGTCACCCAGATTCATCAATAAAGCACCAAGACTGTTTTGGCTGATGGCAACATCCGGGTGAATAGGAGCTAATAAATTTTCCCTCCTCTCGAGGATCTCACGAAACAGTGCTTCCGTCTCACGATATTTCGCTTTAGAATGCAGCACAACGCCAAGGCTATTCATATTCTCTATTGTGGAAGGATGATCTTTACCAAGGTTGCTTTCGCGAATATCGAGGCTCCTCCTATAAAGTTCTTCTGCTTGTGCGGTATCACCCACTCTGCGTTTGGCATAGGCCAGATTACTTAATGTTTCAGCCATATCCGGACCGGAGGAATGGATATAATTTTCCCGGATGTCAAGAGCAAGACTCAGAAGTGAATCTGCCGCGAAAAATTCCCCTTTGTTGATTAGAAGCAAGCCCAGTTTATCGAATGTGCCTACGGTTTCAGCGTGATAATTTCCATAAATTTCTTGCCGGATCGAGATCGATTGTCTTAACAGCGACTCCGATTTATCATACTGGCCCAATCTTCTGTAGATCTCTCCAATAACACCGAACATTTGAGCTTTAATTTCCGGATATCCTTCCAGTTTTTCAGCTTCCATTTCACCTCGTACCAGCATATCTCTTGAAGTGACAACTTCTCCGCCTGATTGTGTAGGGCTGCTGGCTTCAAACAAATCCATTAGAAATGAAGTTACTTGTTGTGCTTTTTGTGCCTGAACCTCGGCAAACCGTTTCTCTTCCGAAATTCTTTGAGTATAAAAGAGTGTGAATCCGATTGTTAAAATCAGAATAAATGCAATAAACGAGAGGGGTAAAGAATTCCGTTTTACAAATTTTCGAGAGCGGTAGATTACCGAATCATGACGAGCAGAGACGGGCAGGGATTTTTCAAATCTTTTAATATCATCAAGCATACTTTGAGCTGAATCATATCGCTCTGTAGATTCCTTTCGAAGAGCCTTTAAAATAATCGCATCTAGATCTCCCCTCAGTTCTGATTTCCGAAAAGTTGATACTGAACTGGGTTTTGTTGCCTCCCTGTTTCGAATGATATATTCCGTCTCATGCAGCGTTTTATTACTCAAATTGAAGGGATGAGAGCCTGTAACCAACTCAAAAAGAAGAATTCCTAACGAGTATACATCTGTGGCTGTTGTGATCGGATCGAGCGTAATTTGCTCAGGGGCCGCATATTTCAGGCTAAGCATTCTGAGTCCGGAACGGGTTTGAAGCAGTGATTGCTCATCAAGGCTGTCATCAATCATTTTTGCAATTCCAAAATCCAGAATTTTAACAACGCCTTCACTGTTAACAAGCAGATTGTCCGGCTTTAAATCTCGGTGGACGATGAAATTGGAATGAGCATACTGAACGGCCTTGCAAACCTGTTTAAAAAGATTGATACGTTCACCCAGATTACATTGATTTATTTCACAATATTCTGTGATTGGAATTCCATCCACATATTCCATCACATAATATGAGCGGCCATCTTTTGAAATTCCCCCGTCAAGGAGCCTTGCAATATTCGGATGATTCAGAGAGGAGAGAATTGTCCGTTCTTGTTCAAACCGGCGCGCTTGGTCTTGTGAGGTAACCCCGTGCCGCATGAGTTTCAGCGCTACATTTTGATTGAATTTCTCATCAATTCTGCTGGCAAGGTACACTTCACCCATCCCGCCAAAACCAATTCTTTTTTCGATCTGATAAGGTCCAACACGGTTCGGAATTTCATCTTCAATGTCGGGAAGTGAAGCCACTTGCTTGAGAAACCCACTGTTTGATACATTTTCATAGTTTTCAGTGATCTCTCCAATGAATAAACGGTTTGACTGGAAAAGAGAGGTCCAATATTCTGAGGAGTCTTCAATGGAATCCAAAAAATTTCGTACTTCAATTTTCAGTTCCTCATTGTCTCCGCACCGATGTTCAATAATACCTTTTTTGATGGACGGATTGTCGGCCTGCAACACTTCATCCACAATGTCAGTTATCTGTTTCCAGCGGTCTTTATCCATAATCGTTGAGCTTTTTTACACACTTATCTATGCGTAAAAGGGATTGATTCGAACTCATTAGATTTTCTAAATACTCGTGATAAGTCGAAATGCCTGAACTCTTAGCCATGCTCAGACTTCAATCGTTGATAAAGCCAACCCCTTGCCTTGGCCCAATCACGATTTACAGTGCTTGCGGAGAGATCGAGCATTTTGGCAGTTTCATCGATACTCAATCCTGCAAAAAAGCGAAGTTCAACGATCTGTCCCAGCCTTTCATCAAGCTCTGAAAGTTGGTCGAGATGTTCGTCGAGTTCAATGATATCTTCTGCATGTTTCTTGATGTGAAAAAGATGCTCATCAAGCGGAAGTGGTTTCTTTCCTCCTCCGCGCTTATCCGCCTTTTTTTTGCGGGCATAATCAACAAGTAATTGACGCATTGACCGCGCCGCAATAGCATAGAAGTGAGTACGGTCATTGAAATCTACTTTTGACTGATCGATCAGTTTGATGTAAGCCTCATGAACCAGTTCGGTCTTACTAAATGTGTGATCCGAATATTCGTAGTTGAGCTGAGTATTTGCGATACGTCGAAGCTCATCGTAAACAAGTTCAAAAAGTTCTTTATAAGCATCACGATCTCCCTTATTTACAGTAATTAGAAGCTGTGTTATATCGCTTTTGTTGCTCATTGCTTTAAAAAAAAGAAATTAATTTGACCCACTTCTGCTTTTAACTTCGCATAACTATATAGAGGCAAAGCAATTAGGGTACTGAATAATATTATTGTTGACTTCCCGAATCAGATAGAGAGTACCTACCGTAATCTGATTTCAAATAAATGACTCAAGATGCTTACAAAGTAGTTGAATCACAAGTTTGTGAATTGGTTTTGAGCGGAGTAAAGCAATTAATATTAAAAAAGATTAGAAAATCTTAAAGTTTTTGCGATCCGCCGTGTAGTCCTTTCTACTTTCATTGACAAATTGGAGCTCTAAATCAAAAACCAACCTTTCTTTTTTTTTGACAGATCTCTGTAAGAGAATTCGCATTAATGAACAGAAGATTTGTAAGAAGTAAAGAAATTAACCCCTGCACTATGAAATTTTTCCGTTTACCAACCCGAGCAATCCTTTTAAGTCTCACACTCATTCTTTTCTTTGGAGCCTGTTCGTCATCTACAGGTCCATCCAGCGATGATAATAATGAAGAACCGAACCGGGAGATTACGCAAGAGGGGGTTTATGCTGAGTTGAGTGATGAGACGGTTTTTATCGATGATCAAACAACGGAGTCTGCCATGACGGATGCAGATAACGAAAATCAAACATATACATTCAATCAGCAAGCTCTGGCTGATGCTGGAATAGACCTGGAAGTAGGTGAAATGATACTGATTTCAAAAGTGGCTTTAGGTCGAATCACATCAGTGAGTGAGAGCAACGGGGAAGTCGTTGTTGAGACGGAATTTGCGGCCCTGACGGAGGCATTTGAAAATGCAGATATCGAATGGGACAAGAGTTTTGAGTTCACCGCCGACGTGTTGGAAAATTCGGTTATCGAATTCCAGGGCAAGCATTTCAAACCGTCCATGGTTTCTGCGACTAAATCGGAGTGGGAAATATCATCAGGTCCATACAAAGGTAAAGCGTCCATTGAAGCAAACGGAACCTCAGCTGCGATCACTGTTGGACTTAAAAAAGAGGAAGGGAATACATCGGTAGGTTTCTCTGCAAAAACCACTATCAAACAGATTGCCAACTATACCAATATTGAAATACGGGATCACGAAACAAAATCGTTTGAATTCATCCATCCCAATATGGGAGGCGAGGTTGAGCTGAAGCTTGCAGCTGCGGGTGGCGGTTTGGATCAGGATATCGGAATAGGGCCTCTGGCTATGTTGAAAATTCCCTTTACGATTGGACCGATACCGGT
The DNA here is from genome assembly GCA_964422985.1 of uncultured Rhodohalobacter sp. Classification (GTDB taxonomy): domain Bacteria; phylum Bacteroidota; class Rhodothermia; order Balneolales; family Balneolaceae; genus Rhodohalobacter. The sequence continues at coordinate 6,476 of CAYRDO010000197.1, forward strand.
GGTACTCGTCGTTAATGTGCGTACAGTAGCCAGTATTAACGTCCAAGGTAATGCATCGGCGGTTGCAGAAACTAAATTTTCATATAGTGGTAGGTCCGGTTTAAAGTATGACGGGACAAATGTTTCTACAGATTTTGATAATGCTATAGCTAATCCGAATCACCTGGGTGGATCGGGTGATCTGGCAGCTTTTATTGGAGTGAATGTAAATGCCCAATGGGGATTTACCGCTCCTGAATTGGAACTTCAGATGTTTGGAAATACATTAGTACCGTATCTGAGACCTGAATTTTATCTGCGTGCAAATCTAACCTGGGGCCCGGTATGTCAAAAAGTTTCTGCAGAATATAAAGTAGCAGCGGGTCTGAGTTTTCGATTTTTGGGCGTATTTGAAAATAATATTGCCGAAGAAGATATCGTGCCGATGAAAAAATGGGAGGCGTTTTCACCACAGGACTGTGCAAATAAAATCGCGGATAGTCAAGATAATATACTATTACTCACCCCATCTGTTAAGCAACCTGGTTCTGCAGTTATACATTAGAAAAATCGTAAACTAATTCCAGTTCTTGTTCGTTTTTACCCGTATGCAACTACCCTGAAAAAGCCTTATCTTTAAAGGCTAATTTAATAAGCAAAGCGATATGAGTAAAAAAGGACGTGTTCTGGTGGCAATGAGTGGTGGAGTAGATTCCTCCGTTGCGGCTGTAATGCTTCACAAACAAGGATATGAGGTGATCGGTATCACCATGAAAACCTGGGATTATCACCGGAGTGGCGGTAATGACGGGAAAGAAACGGGTTGCTGCACCGTAGAGTCTATGAATGATGCCCGGCAAATTGCTGTACGCCATGGTTTCAAACACTTTATTGTTGATATTCGGGATGAATTTGGCAACTGGGTGATCGATCGTTTTATTGAAGATTATACCAGCGGACGCACTCCTAATCCCTGTGTTCTTTGCAACACTCATATCAAATGGGCGGCACTTCTCAGGCGTGCAGACAACCTCGGTTGCGATTATATCGCCACGGGACATTACGCAAATGTGCGCGAAGAAAATGGCCGATATGTGATCTCAAAAGGGAAAGATCATAACAAAGATCAATCCTACGCATTGTGGGGAGTTCGTCAGGAACATCTGGAGAGAACTATTTTTCCACTAGGAAAGTATCGGAAAACAGAAATTCGAGACATTGCTGAAGAGTATGGTCTGCTGAATGTGGCAAACAAGCCCGATTCATATGAGCTCTGCTTCCTACCAGATAATACTTATCACCGAGTTCTGAAAGATAAAG